>MGSR01000137.1:0-1658 GCA_001798565.1 Deltaproteobacteria bacterium RIFCSPLOWO2_12_FULL_60_16 | reverse complement strand
ATTATGACCCTGGAGCCTTATTCCGCGCTCGCCCCCGCCAATCCCGCCGCCCTGGAGGAATCCGGGCCCGAGTTTCATAGGAACTGGCTAACGGCCTCCCTCGCCGATATTGAAGCGAATAATCGAGCCTCATGGAATCTCGCTCTCTCGATTCCCCGGGAGACGGCGTTCTGCGACCTGATCTACCACCCTGAAGAAACGGTTTTTCTCCGTCACGCCAGGCTCAGCGGGCACAGGAGCCTAAACGGCAAGGGCATGCTCATTGCCCAGGCTGCAGATGCGCTCTTTGATAAGATCTGCCGCGAGCACCTGCACAAGGCCGGCCTCGACAATTCATCGACCTACCAACGCGTCCTCGAGACCATGTATGAGTCCTGGTAACATTTGCTGAGATGAGCGGCCTTCATGACCTCGCAGCCGGAGGACTTCCCTCTTCCCGCCGGGCGTAGAGCAAGTAACCGCCCGCGAGGACAAAAATCAGACCGAACCACTGGGCCTCTGTCAGGCCCAAAGCAACGGCGGGATTGACGCGCCAAAACTCCACGGTGAAGCGCGCCAACCCCGACAGCATCAAATAGAGCCAGAAGACCGCCCCCTGCGGATATCCCCTCTTCCTCAATGCCCAGAGAACGGCGAAGATCGCGGCCGACTGCAGGAACTCGTAAATCGGCGTGGGATGAACCGTCACGCCGGGAGGATAAGGCAGGCCGGTGTACGGATGCACCCAGCCGATGATGGCGTTGGTGTAGGCGACGCCCCAAGGGGCGTCGGTGACCGATCCCCAGTCCCCATCCCCGGCGACGTGGCATCCGATCCTGCCGATGCCGTAGGCGATCGCCAGCGCCGGGGCGGAGATATCGGCCGCCCGGAGCCAGGGAATGCCCTTGCGCCGCACAAGCCAGGTAACGGCCAGGGCTCCTCCGAGCATGCCTCCGTACCATGTAAATCCCGCGCCGGTCAAAATAAACTCCCAGGGCGAACGGATAAAATTCCTCCACTCCTCGAAAAGGAACAGCAGCCTCGCCCCCGCCAGGCCGCCGATGGCCGCGGCAAACACCATGGTGGAGGCCAGCTCCGGGTTCAGGCGGTAGCGCTTGAGCTCAAGCGACACCATCCACACCGCGGACAGCGCGGCTATGGCCATGAGAGTCCCGAAGCTGTAAACCGTGAACGGCCCGATCTTAAAAAGAATGGGATACATCGATCAGCCCACATTCCCCCGCTGACATCAACGTTTAGCAGAAAAAGTGCCTAAAATCATCCTGGCCGACCGGCGGGGCGCAGTCCTTTCCATCCCTTGTATTCGCGGAAAAATAATCCTAATAAAAATATCGTGAGATTGCTCGTGCAAAGGATCCGGGAGGGCAGGGTGACCGTCGCCGGCGAGGAAATCGCCCGCGCCGGATCGGGCCTTTGTCTCTTCCTCGCCATTGCCAGGGGAGATACGGAGGATGCCGCCGACGAGCTCGCTCAAAAGGCGGCGGAGCTGAGGATATTCGAAGACGACGCCGGGAAGCTCGACCGTTCCCTCGCGGACGTTCACGGAGAGGTCCTGGTGGTCTCTGAATTTACCCTTTACGGGGACTGCTCCAAGGGACGGCGCCCTTCCTTCAGCCGCGCGGCCCCGCCGCGCGAGGCCGAGGCGCTATACGATTATT
>MGSR01000136.1:1440-11128 GCA_001798565.1 Deltaproteobacteria bacterium RIFCSPLOWO2_12_FULL_60_16 | reverse complement strand
AAGCCGGATTGACTACAACAGAAAAATTCTGTATACGGATAGCAACTCCTGCTAACTAGTGCTAAAAGGAATAGCTTATGGCTCCGCCCCTACTAACCACGGTACAAGTAGCCCGGTATCTCAAAGTTGACAAATTCACCGTATACCGCCTGGTTTCCCAAAAGAAAATCCCCGCCTTCCGCGTCGGCAATCAATGGCGCTTCAAGCAGGAGATGATCGAAGCCTGGCTGCTGAAGAACCTGAATGTCAAAGGAAAAAGTCGCACTGAGATGCAATCGGGGAGATATGGATGAAAGGCCCCGTCTACCAGGATAGGATCGAGAAAAAGTTTCAGGTGGGGATTAGCCAGGATGGCGTTGCAGGCTTATGGCGCGAGTTGAGCGAATACCTGCCCAAATACGGCCTCAAGCCCGTAAATGAGATCACATCTATCGGCAGCGTCTATTTTGACAACAAGGACTGTGATCTCTTGCGCTACGCCCTCTGCGGTCGCCTCTTGCTTTTCCGGCTAAGGGCTTACGAAACGTACGGCCGTTCCCCAGAGCCCATAACAGAATATTGGGTGGAGGTGAAAACCGGAGACGATGGGCGTAGGAAGAAAAAGAGATTTCGGTTAACGAAAACTGGGCTTCTGGAGTTCTTGGAAGGTAGAGACGCCGGAGAAAGCGCGCTCGATTACAACAAAAAGGGCGCCGGGCCGCATGTCATCCGTGACTTGTATCGGGAGTCTCAGGAAACAGTCCTTACTCTGGGCTTAAAGCCGATCCTTTTGGTTACCTATAAGAGAATCGCTTTTCAGGGTGAGGTCGACCGCCTGTCTATCGATTGGGACGTCCAATACTACCTCGCCACGACCGATGTTTATGACTACAGCTCGTGGAAGTATCTCGTTGAAAAGCCGGCAGGCAAAGCGGATAAGGTCATTATGGAGTTGAAGTGCTCGCAGGGCAATGTCCCAGCTTGGTTCGGTGACTTGCAGCGCAAGTTCCCCATTTGGGAACGGGATTTTTTGAAGCCTGTCGAGGGAATGGGCTTTTTGTTTCGAGGGCCTCAAAGGTACCACAGAGAGGCGGATTCTTTTCGCCATAAAATCGAGGCTTACATGGCGGAGAGCCAGCCGGTGGGGTAATATTTCTGTATGGGGGATTTCTCTATGGAGAGCCATAAGCGGACCATAGCGGTCGTCGCTCTAGGCCTCTGGAGTGCGTCGTTAACGATAGGCGCATTGAGGGTTATTCTACCTGTCTACTTTGCTTCGGCCGGCGTCTCCATATCCAAGATCGCCTTTCTCTTTTTCTTCGATAGCCTGGCTCAGATTCTTGCCCCTATCGTAGTGGGGCTGGCGATTAACCGCTTGGGATATAGACGCTGCCTGCTGGGCGGCCTCGGCGTTCATAGCCTGATTTCCTTTATGTATATTTTCGACCCCGCTTTTGTCTTGATCTATTTGGAGAGGTTTGTGCGCGGGCTCATCACCATGCCGCTCATGAGCGAGGTCTATGTCAAACATTTTTCTCCTAAAGAGCGGCAACCGCACCATATTAATATGATGCTCGGCCTTCGGGACGTCGCAAAGGGGACAGGTATGTTTGTTGGCGGCGCGCTCATAGCTTTTGTCCCTTTTAAATATTCCATTGTCGTTTTTGGTCTGTTGACCACTATGGCTGCCGTAGTAGCCTTGTTTTATCTCCCGGATGTTCGGGAGGAAGTGAGGACCCCGGTACTCAAAATCTGGGGAATTGTTGACGCCAAAATCAAGACCTTGGGACTTTCGCGCGGGTTTCTTCAAGGCGCGGAAGACGCCTGGGCAAGTGCCGTTCTCCCTGTTTATCTGACGCTTGTATTCGGGCTATCCCCGACTCTTGTAGGGGCCGTTATGATGGCCGGGCTTATGTTCTACGGGGCCAACGTCAGCTTTTTGTCGAGGTGGCTTATTGCGGGCTGGGATTCTCGCAGGGCTTTGGTAGCAAGCGGCCTATTGCTGGTGCCGGTGTCCTTTAGCTTGTCGCTCCCCACGTCCGTTTACTTTTTCTTGCTTTTGATATGTTTGTATCAGCTTCTCAACAGCGCCTGCGCGGTGTATCAGAACCATCTGAAATTGGAGTTCGCCACGAAGGACAAAACCTCTATCGATCTCGCCGCGTTCAAAACTCTGTCCAACTTATTTAAGCCTCTTGCCGTTTTCGCCGCTGGTGTCTTGGCCGATACGGTTGGGTTTGAGGGGGTCTTTTACTTCGCCTCCCTGCTTGTGCTTTCTTCCGCTCTGACCTCTCTTGCTCTTCCCAAGACGGCAGCGCCCCTGGCGGAGGTAGTGCACTCTTACGCCGCCGGATCTGCGAGTCGCAAATGACAAAGGAGGTAATCATGGGTGCGGCCGTCACGTTTGTCGTTTTTTGCCTTTTCCTGTACCTTCCCCATTTCCTTGGTTCGTCTCCCCTTTTTGCGGCCGAGGAAAAGCTCATCGTGTTCGGTAGAATCCAAGATGATCCCGTCAGAGCTGTAAGAGACCGCCAGGAGTTCGTCGATTATATCGCAAAGAAATTGGCCCGCCAGGGTTACAGCGAGGGCCGGATACTGGTGGTGGGTAAAATGCGGCCGCTTGCCCGGGCCTTGAGAGAAGGGAAAGTCGATTTCTTCCATGACAGCGTTGTGCCTACCGTGGTGCTGTCCCGCTGGGCAGGCGCCATCCCCATCGTGAGGCAGTGGAAGTATGGCGAGGCGGAGTACGATAGCGTCATCCTGGCCAAGAAGAACAGCCGGATTGGCGGCGTGGCTGACCTGAAGGGTAAGACTATCGGCTTCGATGAGCCTCACTCCACCTCCGCCCATATACTTCCACGAATGCTTTTGGTCGAGAACGAGCTCAAGCTGGCCCCGGTCACTCTGCCCGGAAGGGCGAAGCAAGACGAGGTGGGCTTCGTCCATGGCGCAGACGGTAACGCGATTCATATGCTGGTCACCGACGCAGTCGACGCCGCCGCCACGTCCACCAGGGAATTCAAGGAGCTCCGTCCGGAGATTCAGGACCGGCTCAAAATTGTCGGACGGACCCGATCCGTACCGAGGCTCGTCATCTCGGTAAGAAAGGACCTTGACCCGAAGGTCGTGAAGGCTCTCAAGGAAATAATGCTGAACATGGATAAGGACCCCGACGGCAAGGTGGCGCTAAAGAAGCAGCAGAGGACTACGAAGATCGACGAAATTCCGCCGGGCTCATTCCAGCTGTTGCGGGATATAGAAAAGTTCGTTTTTTCCCATTTCGGGAAGCAATTAGATTCGTGGTAAGGTCCGAGTGAATCTAAGGATCAAGCCGAGCCTTAAGCTAAAAATCTTCCTCGCCCTCGCAGTCTTCGATCTCGTTGCGGTGGGCACTCTTGCCTACCTCACCATCCGTTCGCAGAGGAACCTGCTCCTAGACCAGATGGTGGAAAGGGCCAAGGCCAGCATCAACCTGATGGAGCTGAGCGTTACCGCGCCTCTTTACAGGCTCGATATATTTCAGCTCGAAACGATCGCCCGCGAGGCGAAGGCTCTGCCGAATGTGGATTACGCCTACGTCTACGACGACCAAGGCAGAATCGTAGGGGACTATCATTATGACAGGCGGCTCTACCTCGCGAAGTTGCCCGACGAGCTGAGCCAGAGGATCGTAGAATCTAACGAGATCCTCGTCGATGTCGACCACAAGAAGGGGATTTTGCACATCTCCAAGCCGGTCGTCTTGGGCCACCAAAAGTTAGGGGGAATCCGGCTAGGGTTGGACCTCAACCCCATTTTTCGCGAAATCAGGGTGATTACCCTGAAGACCCTCGGGATTTCGGCGACCATCTTCGTGTTGGGATTGCTGGCGATCCTCGCTATCGCGGAGAGGATTACCGGGCCGATAGCGCGGTTGACCGAGGGAGCGAAGCGCATCGAGCAGGGCGATCTCCAGTATCGGGTTGGCGTCAAAAGGAGCGATGAGATCGGAAACCTGGCCGCGGCCTTTGATCAGATGGCCGAGCGGCTCATGCATAGGGAAAGGGAACTCAGGCAGTCCCAAAGCATCATCCGCCGGGCCGACCGACTCTCTTCCCTGGGCATGCTGACCGCGGGGCTGGCGCATGAGATCCGCAACCCGCTGGTGGCGATTCGTACCTTCACCCAGCTCCTGCCCGAGCGCTATCAGGAGCCGGAGTTCCGCAACAGTTTCCAGGCCCTGGCGCTCAAAGAGGTCGACCGCATCTGCGGCTTGATCAACGACCTGCTCAGCTTCGCGCGTCCGTCGACGCCGAACGTCTCGGAGGAGGACGCCAACGAGATCGTCGACGGCATCGTGCGCATCCTGGATACCGAGGCGAAGGAGAGAGAAGTTGCGATGTACCGGCACCTCTCTCTGGATCTGCCGAAGATTTTTATTGACAAGGAACAGATAAAACAGGTATCCATGAACGTTATCCTGAATGCGCTGCAATCGATTGAGGGGCGCGGGGTCGTTGAGGTGTCGACGCGGCTCTTCAGCAAGAACGGGACCGAACAGTACGTTCAGATTGAGGTCCGTGATTCCGGTGCGGGTATTCCTGAAAAGGATATAGAGGACATTTTCAACCCCTTCTTCACCACCAAAAAGGACGGGAGCGGGCTCGGGCTCTCCATCTCCCATCAGATCGTGCAAGAGCATGGGGGATATATCGTCGTGGAAAGCCAGGTTGGCAAGGGGACAACCTTTCTCATCAATTTACCGGTAAGACAGCCAGGTCAGCGGGCGGCGAAGGGTCGCCCTCAAGTCGATGAAGCGGATTCTGGTCGTTGACGAGTCCCGGGCAGTGCGAGAGACGCTCGGCCTGCTGCTAGGGCGTGATTTTACCGTCGTCCAGCGCCCGCCTCTCCCCGGCAATGATCTGTCTCTCTCCGACGAGCAGGCGGATCTCGTGGTCCTGGGGGTTCCGCAGGGACTGGCGGAGAACAAGGCCGCGGTGGGCAGGATCGCCGCACAGCTCTCTTGCCCTGCTCTCGTGCTCGTGGACTCGAAGGCGTCCGCGGACTCCTGGAAGGAATTGGGCGAGAGAATCGAGTGCCTGGTCAAGCCTTTCAACCCGTACGCGTTCAAAGAGAAGATAGATCGCCTTCTGGCCGTCTCTGCCGCCACTTTATCTCCATCTATCCCGGCGGCCCCGGGAAGGGGCCCCGCGCGCCGGTATCTGGATTTTCCGTACGTCTCGGCCGCGATTTCGGCCCTGGCCCGGAAGTATGCGCTCACGACCCTGCCCATCCTTATTACGGGGGAAGCGGGGTGCGGCCAAGAACAGATAGCCCGGGCCATTCACTCCGCGAACGCCAAGGCGGGGCTGTGGATCTCTGCCTACGCCCCTGGGGTTGACCGAGGCTATCTCCTCAGGCAGATGGACCGCCTGCTTCATGGCGAAGCCGGCGCCGCTCGGAGGCTTACCTTATTTCTCAGCAACCTGGAGGCGCTGGATCCCGCCGCCCAGGCTTCCCTGTTGGGTTTTTTGGAAGAGGAGGAAGAAAAAGGGAGTCGGATCTGGCTGTTGTCGAGCTCGCAGGACGACCTGCTGGAAAAGGTCTACCGGCGAGAGTTCTCGAGTCCCCTCTATTATCGCCTGGCGACGCTCACGCTCCACCTGCCGCCGCTCAGGGACAGGCGCGAGGATGTGCCTGCCCTTGCCGGCGCGCTGGTCCAGGAATACGGCGAGCGGTTGAATTTGGAAAAGGTCGAATTTTCTCCTGACGCCGTGGAGCGGCTCCGCAACTACCTTTGGTTCGGAAACCTGAGCGAGCTCGAGACCGTGATCGCCAGGACTCTGGCGGTCCGGAGAAAAGAGACCATCGAGGCTTCGGATCTGGTCCTGGGTACGGGGGAGGAAGCCGTCGTTGTTCCTGCCGCTCCTCCCCCGAGGCCGGCCGCCGAGGAGAGACCGCCCGCGGAGCAGAAGTCCGCCGTTCCGGAGAAGGCGGAAAAGCAGCCTCCGGCGGTTTCCAGTCCCGCAGGAAATGGCTACTCGCCCGTTTCGCGGGCCGGCAACGGCGATTCCCCGAACATCAGGGTTCTCATCAACGAGCTTGCCCACGAGTTGAAAAATCCGATGGTGACGATCAAGACTTTTGCGCAGCTTCTGGGCGACCGTTTCGACGATGCGGCCTTTCGGGTTCGTTTCCAGGAAACAGTGGGCAGCGACATCGAGCGCATGGACGATTTGCTGGAGGCCATGCTGGATTTTTCGCGCTTTACCCACCCTGCGGCCGGTAAAATTTCCCTCTATGAGCACGTGCGCGGCGCCCTGGAGGAGATTGTCCCGGATTGCATCAGGAAAGGGGCCACCATACGCTGGGGGAGGAAAGATGAGGCCGCGGAGGTATTCGCGGACGAGCTGCAGCTCCGCTACGCGTTCAAGAATATGCTCCGCGCCGTTCTGGCCCAGGTCAGACCCGCGGCCGAGATCCAAATCGACGTCGGAGGGGACGGGAGAGTGGAGGTGTCCTACGTGCTCGAGGGGGGACGGATGAGCCCGCTGAGCCAGTATCTCGACATCTCCCCCTCCGAAGCGGGCGATGACGCGGTGCCGCTGCGGGTGCTCCTCGCCAAGATCCTGCTGGAGCGAAACGGCGGGGGAATGAAAGTAACCCACCTCGATGGGGGAAAGGTGCGGATCCAGGCGGAGCTACCAGTGGCTTAGGAGAGGCGAGGAAAAAAATGAGTCAACCCTGCATGCTGGTCGTCGATGACGAGACCGGAGTAAGAGAATCGATTCGCCTGATCTTCGGCAAGGACTTTCGGCTGTGCGAGGCGAAATCCGGCGA
Organism: Deltaproteobacteria bacterium RIFCSPLOWO2_12_FULL_60_16; assembly: GCA_001798565.1. GTDB lineage: Bacteria > Desulfobacterota > Binatia > UBA9968 > UBA9968 > UBA9968. The sequence goes on along the minus strand of MGSR01000136.1, from coordinate 4,330 downwards.
GGAGGCGCTCCGTAGAACACGCGACGAGCAGCCCGAGATCATTCTCCTGGACATTCTGATGCCGGGGGGCAACGGTCTCGATACCCTGAAGCAGATCAAGGCGCTCCATCCCGCCGGGCAGGTGATCATGCTGACCGCGCTGAATACCGCCCGCACGGCGTTTACCGCGAAGGAGTCAGGGGCCTTCGATTACGTCACCAAGCCTTTCGACGTGGACGAGCTGCGCCTCAGGGTGAGCCGGGCGCTCGAGAGGACCCAGCTCTCCAGCGAGCTCGAGCGGCTCAAGGAGGAGGTGGCGAGGAAATACGGCATCGAGAACATCGTCGGCAAGTCCAAGGCGATGCTGGACATCTATAAAGTCGTGGCCTTGGTGGCGGCCAGGAAGAGCACCGTCCTGATCACCGGCGAGAGCGGCACGGGAAAAGAGTTGATTGCCCGCGCTATCCATTACAACAGCGACCGGTGCGCCAAGCCGTTTGTCGTGATCAACTGCGCGGCGCTGCCGGATACGTTGATCGAGAGCGAGCTTTTCGGCTACGAGAAGGGCGCCTTTACCAACGCCCATCAAAGAAAGGTCGGCCATTTCGAGCTGGCGCATGGCGGCACGCTGTTTCTCGACGAGATCGGCGAGCTCGGCATGGGGACTCAGGCCAAATTTCTCAGGGCCGTGGAAATGGAGACCTTTACCCGTCTCGGCGGGACCGAGGAGATCAAGGTCGATGTCCGGGTGATTGCCGCCAGCAACCGGGATCTGGAGAAGCTTGCCGGCAGCGGCGGCTTCCGCCGCGATCTCTTTTACCGGCTCAACGTGGTCTCCCTGCAGCTCCCGCCCCTGAGGGAGCGGCGGGAGGATATCCTTTTGCTGCTCGATCATTTCCTCAAGCTCAAGGCCAAGGAGAGCGCGGTAGCGCCCAGGATCCTCGCCCCCGAAGTGATCGACTGCGTGATGTCCCACCCGTGGCCCGGAAATGTCAGGGAGCTGGAGAACCTCGTCGAGCGGCTCACCATTTTGTCTCCTCACGAGACCGTCACGCTGGCGGATCTTCCCGAGGGAATGCGATTTCGCGACCAGACTGTCTCCTTAAAGGAAAAAGTGCTGCAAGGCTCCAGTCCCTTGAGCGACGCCGTGGATGAGTTCGAGAGAGAGATGATCTTGAAGGCGCTCCAAAAGACCGGCTTCAACCAGACCAAAGCGGCATCGCTGCTGGGAACCAGCCGCAGAGTGCTGCGTTACCGGATGGAAAAGCTGCAGATTACCGAGAGCGATCAGGATCCGCAGGACACAAAACTGTCCGGCTAGTGAGCAAATTTGTTCCCGCGTTATTTCCCGACCAAAGCACTATTCCTAGTATAGGTTAGGTACTGCTCCTCTATAAGTAGTGCTTCTTCCCTATTTGGGCTGGCCATATTTCGGCTCCGGTCCCGCCCTTATCAGTCTTGAAAACTACGTAAATTCAGGCAGTTACGTTGTTCTGCCCGCTGGCATACCAATTGCTCGATTAGAATCCGTTTTTTGCCTTCCAACATTATGGATAGAGCCAACATCCTGATTGTCGATGACGAAATGGGTCCGCGGGAATCGCTGAAGATGATTCTCAAACCCTATTTCAACGTGTACACGGCGGAGCGCGGCGGGCAGGCGATCGAAATCGCCAACCAGGTCCCCATCGATCTGGTGACGCTGGACCTGAAGATGCCCGGGCTTCCGGGAACCAAGGTCTTGGAGAAGATCAAGCAGCGCGACCCGGACATAGAGGCGATCATCATTACCGGTTACGGCTCCATGGATACGGCGATCGAGGGGTTGAGGCTGGGCGCGTTCGACTATATCTCCAAGCCGTTCGATGTGCAGCACATCCTCGCTTTAGTGCGGCGCGCGCTGGAGCGCCGCGCCGCGCGATTGAAGCTGCGAGAGATAAAGTCCGAATTTCTCGCCAACGTGTCGCACGAGCTGCGCACCCCTCTGAGCGTCGTGATCGGCTTCGTTTCCATTCTGTTGGACCAGCTCGTCGGCAAGCTTACCGACGAGCAGCACAGGGCGCTGGAGAAAGTCTATAAGAATTCCGAGGAGCTGCTCGGGCTCGTGGATAACGTGCTCTGTCTGACGTCGCTGAATTCCGGAGATCTTCCCTTGATGGAGAAGGAATTCGAGGTCGGCCTGGTGGCCAAGGAAATCGCCCAGCGGTACGCGAAGCAGTTGGAGGAAAAGGGGATCGAGCTGGCCATCCAGTCGCCTGCCAGCGGGGTGCGCACTGTGAGCGACCCCGCCAAGGTGAGCCGGATCTTCCACAACCTGCTGCATAACGCCGTCAAGTTTACCGCCCAAGGACAAATTACGGTGAAGGTGCACCGGTCGGCCAACCGGGGCGTGGTGGATCTGGAGATTATAGACACGGGAGTGGGGATCCCGCGCGACCATATCGAAGGCATGTTTCAACCTTTTCAGCAGCTCGACGGCTCCATGCGGCGGGAATTTTCCGGCCTGGGCTTGGGACTGACGGTGGCCCGCCGGCTCACCGATTTTCTCGGCGGAACCCTGGAGATCAGGAGCCAGCCCAATGTAGGGACCCATGTCCTCTTGAGCGTCCCATACCGGGCAGCAACGCAAAAAAGCGAGTTCTCCGAGCTCAGGCACTAGAGCTCGACGTGCCGGGATTCTGCCGGCTGGAGGGGAGAAGAAAGAGATGCCGGCTAAATTAAAAATTCTGGTTGTCGAAGACAACGAGGACAATCGTGAGCTTCTGGTCTTTCGTCTTCAGCAACTGGGCTATGAGATTCTCGTCGCCTCGAACGGCAAAGAGGCCATCGAGACCGCCGCCCGGGCAAGGCCCGATTTGATCTTTATGGACCTGAGGATGCCGGTCATGGACGGGTGGGAAGCGACCCGGGC
>MGSR01000136.1:0-1347 GCA_001798565.1 Deltaproteobacteria bacterium RIFCSPLOWO2_12_FULL_60_16 | reverse complement strand
CTGCAACGGCTTCATCGCCAAACCGATCCTGGACTACTCGATCATCCAGAAAAAAATTCAGAAGTTCCTGGGATAAGAGAGGCTTTTACCCCTGCTGTCTGACCAGGGCGACGTCCTTGGGGTCAAAGACCGCAGCGACTTCTTCGCCCCGCTGGAAGAGCCGCTTTCCTTTCGGATTGATGATATTGGCCTTGATCGGCCGCCCGCCCGCCTCGATCTCGTATTCCACGAACGAGCCTTGATAGGCGAGAGCCGCCACTTTGCCGGCGATCCGGTTGAGCCGCGCAGCTTCCTCTCCCGGCCCTATCAGGTCGATGGCTTCGGGGCGAATGTTCAGGAGGACCTTTTTTCCCGCTGCGCCCGGCAAGAGAGGGCTTGAGAAAGCCGCCCTGATCGTCAGCCCCTCCTCGGTCTTTACCTCGATGATGCCGTCGCCGGCGCGGGCCACCGCGCCGATAAACAGATTCGATTTCCCGACAAACTCCGCGACGAACTTCTCGCGCGGCTGCTCGTAGATCTCGCGCGGCTCTCCTTCCTGCACCACTCTGCCGGATTCCATCACCGCGATGCGGGTGGAAAGCGCCAGCGCCTCCTCCTGATCGTGCGTGACATAGATCGTGGTGATGCCGAGGTCCCGCTGCAGCTTCAAGAGCTCGATGCGCATCTCGGCGCGCAATTTGGCGTCCAGGTTGCTCAGCGGCTCATCGAGGAGCAGGGCCCGCGGCTGGATCACCAGGGTGCGGGCCAGGGCGACCCGCTGCTGCTGTCCGCCGGAGAGCTGGGAAGGGCGGCGGCGCTCGGTCCCCTGGAGGCCGACCTGTTCCAAGGCCTGTTGGACCCGCCTCTGGATCTCGGCGCGGGCGATTTTTCGCTCGCGCAGGCCGAAGGCGATATTCTCGAAAACGCTCAGATGCGGCCACAGGGCGTAGTTTTGGAAGACCATACCCACGTCCCGCTCCCACGGAGGGATGTGGTTGACCGGCGCGCCGTCCAGATAGACCGTCCCCTCGTCCGGAGAGACGAAGCCGGCAATGGCGCGCAGCAACGTGCTCTTGCCGCAGCCGCTGGGGCCGAGGAAGGTATAGAACTCGCCGCGCTTGATATGCAGGGTGATGTCGCGCACCGCCCAGAGATCGCCGTAGCGCTTTCCCACCTTCTCCAGCTTGACCTCGGCTGCCTTCATAATTTTGAATTGTTAATTATTAATTTTTAATTGCTGCCTGGAATCTTTCAATTTACAATTCAAAATTAAAAATTCACAATTGTATTTATACCCGAAAGGCGCTGCCGGCCCGGCCGCCGAAGACCCGGTGCGTCAAATAGGTCCCCAGGGAGACCATGAGGATG
>MGSR01000135.1 GCA_001798565.1 Deltaproteobacteria bacterium RIFCSPLOWO2_12_FULL_60_16 | reverse complement strand
GACGTTGAGCAGAGTATAGAAGAAGAGGCCTATGGCGCTGATCACGAGGCCGAGCTGGATTCCAGGCTGAACCACGGCGATCAGGGCGAAGAGCACGCCGAGGGCGATGAAGGACGGAAAAAGAGTCGCCTTGCGGCCGAAGCGGTCGGAGAGAAAACCCAAAATCGGCTGCGAGACGGTGCCCATGGCATGCTGGAGCGCGATGTAGAAGCCGAGGACGAGAGGGGAGTAGCCGAGATGCTCCTGGAGATAAATCGGCAGAAAGGTCTGAACCACCAGCCGCCCCATCTGGAAGAGGCCTATGGAGACCGAGAGCCAGATGAAGAGCGGGTTCCTCGCCAGATTGACGATCTCACGCATCTGGCCGGCGCGCGAAGGGTGGGACTCGGCGTTTTCGAAAAAGCCCGCCAGGCCGCGCCAGACAAGAAAGCCGAGCAGCAGGGCCGGGACGATTTGCATCTGCAGGGTGGTGTCCCAGGGAAAGGTCACGAGCAGGAAGCCTACGCCCAGGGGAGTGAGGGTATCGCCGACGGTCGCTCCCATGCCATGCACCGCCAGGGCGGTGGCGCGCCGCTCCGGAAACTTATTCGACAAAGAGGCCGTGGCCGCCGGATGCCATAGGGAAGTGCCCAGCCCCACCAGCGCGGAGCCGACGATGGCCCAGAAAAAATAGGGCGCGATTCCCATCAGGAGGTAAGCGGCGCCCATGAACACGATAGCCGAGGCCAGGATCAAAGCCCGGTGGCGCCCGACGGCGTCCGCCAGCATTCCTAAAGGCAGATCCAGGGCGCCCATGGTGAATTGTCTGGCCGAGTTGAGCGCGCCGACCTGGACATCGTTCAGTCCGAGCCCTGTTTTAAGCGAAGGCAGGACCACGGGATAGAACTGCTGGAACCAGTGAATGAAGAAATGGCCGATGGTGACGAAGCCGAGCAGCTTTACCCGCTCGCTCCCGACCCCGTTAATGAAAGCGAGAGATTTTTTCCAGATCATCACGATCATTTATTAATCCGCCCCGTCCGGCGCGCCGCCGGAGCGGGCGAGATCTGCCGTTTTGATCTTGTCGGGATTGAACTTCTCTGCCGCCTTGGTCATGCGCCCCAGCGCCTCGTCGAAGCCGAGCGGCGCCGCCTCCTTGGGCCGGAAGCGGACGGGGTTGATCCGGGCCACGACAAAGCTCTTGAGATAGGGGCTGATTAAACCCCTGCTCTTCAACGCCTCCACCTGTTGCACCACCACGTCGTCGAGCTGGAGCAGCAGCTGGGCCCGCTCGCGCCGTATCGCCAATGCGCTCTTAAGCGGCTTGCCGAGAAAACCGTCCACGCGCCTGAGCAGCGGATGGTAGGCCCCGCCGCTGAAGCGCGGCCGCTCCTCGTAGCACAAACCGAGCGTGATCAGGGCCGCCTCCTCGAATTCCAGGGAATAACTCTCCTCGCTATGATCGCCCAGGCGCGCGAGCTCCTGATACATCCGGATTACCTCCAGCGCCTTCTCTCTCAAATTGTGGGCCTTCTCTGTGTTGAGCGCCAGGATCTGATAGGCCGTAGCTTCCTCGGGCACGAGAAGGGCGGGAATGCTCCTGGCGCCGAGCGTGCGCATGGCCGAGAGCCGGTGGTGGCCGTTGGGCGTCCAGTATTTCGCGGAACCCTCGTCCCTCTTTTGCGCCCGCACCACGATGATCGGGTCGAGAAAACGACCGACTCTTCCGATCACCGCCTCGAGCTTGCGCACGTGAGTGTCCGAGAGATTGCGCTGGTAGGGCGTCGGTTCCACCTGATCGATAGGCAGCGCCGCCAGCAGGAGCCAGCGGCCCCCGTAGGGCTCGCGGTATCGGCCGAGCACCTTTCCCCCGTCGCGCTCGACCGCGCGCCCCAGCTCCTCCACATCCGCCGGAGGCGCTGCGCCGTCGAGCTCCGCGGGCCCGAGGCCGAGCGACCGGCCGGCCGGCTTTCTTCTTCGCTTCGGCGCGCCCGCGGACCGCGGCTTCTTGGTTTTTTTCTCGGCCATCAGCAGCGAAAATTAGGCAATTCTCCTCTCCCGCGGCGCGCCGCCTTACGGGTAGATCCGCTTTCCTGTTTTCTCATCTTCGAGGAAAATCGCCTGGGTGGGGCAGAACTTCGCCGCCTTGAGAATATTCTCGTCGCTATCTCCCTTGGGATCCGTCACCACGGCCTTAAAGGACTGGTCGAGGTCGAAGACATCGGGCGCGGACGAGATACAATTTCTCCGCCCCTGGCATTTGCCTTGATCCACGAGGATCTTCATAAAATTTCCTTTCCTTCGTCGCGAGCGTGGAAAACAATCCGCGCTCGATTCTATGCGACATGGGGCTCAACTGACAAGGGCATTTTAACAGACCGTTGAAAAAGGCCCATCTGCGCGTAAGCCAACATCGGCTCGTCGGCGCGCTTTCCGCCGGAGGCGTCTCTCAAGATCGATGCAATAGCTCCCTCGGGGAACGCGCTCCACTTCGACAGGCTCAGTGCGGTGAGCAAGGTCGAACCGTCGGCTGCGGCCGATGGAGCAGTGCTTTAACCGAACCTTTTCGTCTCTACGTCCGCAGCCTCACTCGCGCTCCCCTCGGTCGCTCCGTAAAGCGAGGGGGCCCGGCGGAGCGACCCGAAAGCACCAGTCGTGCAGGTTCAAAGAACCTACAGGTCTATTGCTTTCGGGGAGCGAACCGGGTCCCCGAGCGGCCCCTATTGCTTTCGGCGCGCGAGGCGAGTCCCCGAACGATCCTTTTTGACCGGTCTGAAAGAGGCTTTTTCAATAGCCTCTTTAATTCGCCAGATGAATGGCGATGGTCCCCGCCACCACGCTCGCCGTTCCGGCGACGGTGAAGAGGTTGATCCGCTCGACGTCGCGCAGAAACAGGGCGGTTCCCAACAACGCCCATACCGGATAGGTGGCCGCGATAGGAGCCACAACCACTACCGAGCCGATGCTCAATGCCGTCACGATGAAAAGGATCGATAGGGTTTCGGCCAGCCCGGTGAGCAGGAAGGGCCAGAGGGCGTTGCGGTTCCAGACCAGCCTGTCGGTCGCGGGCGCCGCGCCGATGTAGCCCAGGAAGGAAATCAGCGAGACCGTGCCCATGACCGCGGCGAAGAAGAGCGGCTCGTTGGCCAGGGAGAGGGCGTAGCGCCGGATCGGGTGGTTCATGCCGGTCAGGCAGGCCGCGCCGAGCGGAAATAAGAGATGCCACCAGCGGAACGTCGGGATTTGCTCTTCGGACCGCCAGGAGACCAGGATAATCCCAATGACGACCAGGACGGTCCCGGCGGCCACTGCGGCGCCCGGCTCTTCATGGAGGAAAAGGATCGCGATCCCTGCGGCGATCAGCGGACTGGTCGCCTGCAGGGCGCTGCTCCGCGAGGCGCCGATCTTGTGCACGCCCGTATAGGCGAGCAGGCGCACCCCGAGCTGGGTCACGCCGACGACGACGAATAAAAGCACCGGAGTGGGGGAGACCTCAGGCACGCCGCCGCTGAAAAAAAGCGCGCCCCAGAGCGTCACGGTCTGGACCAGGACGGAAACGCAGGTTACCGTGGCCGGCGTCGAGTACCTGAGTCCGCGCCGCGCTGAAACGAGCGCGGAGGCGTAACAAATCGCGGTCAACAGAGCTATGAACTGCGCCGGCATTTCCGGATCGCGGCCCGCTTGATCTCCCGGATAATATCCCCGGCCTTGAGTTCAACCACAACGTCCTCGTTCAATTCGTTCAAATCGTTCAAATAGTTAAACGGCTTAAACGGTTTAAACGTCTTGAACGTTTTGAACCACTTCGATGCTACGCATTCTCTTTTATAAAATCCGCCAGCCGCTCGCCGATCATGATCGCGGTCAGATTCGTGTTGGCGTGCGTGACCGTCGGCATGATCGAGGCGTCCCCGACCCAGAGGTTGGCGATGCCGTGCACGCGCAGCCGCTCGTCCACCACTGCCATCTTATCGGCGGCCGGGCCCATCATGCAGGTGCCGACGCCGTGGTGGTAGCTGTCATAGGTGGAGCGGGCGAATTTTCCCCAATCCTCTCCCGGACCGGGCTGGAACAGCGGCCCGTAGTATGCGCTCGCCGGCTCGCTGTGAACCAGCCGGGCGATAAATTCCATGGCCGACACCATCGCCTTGACATCCCCGGGATCTTCCAGCATGCGCGGATCGATCCCGGGAAATTCGTTCGGGTCCGCATTTTTGAGAAACAGCCGGCCCCGGCTTCGCTGTTCCAGCAGATGGGCCGATACCGGCATCATCCGCTTGAGGCCGGCAACCTCCGTCGGCGGCCGCATCACGATGTGGAAATTGCCGCAGTCGCCGATCGGGTGGCACTTGATAACCAGGCGGAAGCGCGGAATGATCCAGTCCTCTTGCGACGCCTTGGTTCCCTCGAAGGTCATGTAGACCACGGCGTGGTCCTGGTAGTTTTCGCCGACGCCGTCCAGGCGGTGCGCCACTCGAATCCCGTGCCTCTCCATCTCCGCCGGAGCGCCGATGCCCGAGAGCATCAGAATTTGCGGCGTGTGATAAACCCCCGCGCTCAGCGCGATCTCGTCTGCCAAAGCGATCTGGCTCTTTCCGTCCTTTTCGTAACGGACCCCCTCGGCCTTGAGCCCGGCGAGCTGCAAGGAGCGCACCTGAGCCTCGGCGATAACGGTCAGGTTCGGCCGGGCGCGCGCGGGATCGAGATAGGCGACCACGGTGGATTGCCTCTTGCCGTTCTTGACATTGTAGGGGGCCAGGCAGACTCCGTAAGGATCGGGAACATTCAGGTCGGGGCAAAGAGGGAGATGCATCTTCACCGCGCTCTCGATGAACGCCTGGACCGGACCGGAGGCGGGCGTATCAAAGGTAAAGGGGCGCCTGATATAGAGCGGGCCGTCCCGGCCGTGCAGCGGGCTGTCGGGATAGTCCTGGTCCGCCTCGATTCTCTTTAAAACCGGCAGCACCTTCTCGTAGGACCAGCCGGGGTTGCCGAGCTTGGCCCAGGTGTCGAGATCGGATCTCGTCGGGCGCAGAACCGACATGACATTGACCGACGAGCCTCCGCCCATGATCCGGCCCGCCAGGGAGTAAAAGACGCTGCGATCCAGATTGCGCTGCGTCGGGTACATGTTCACGTACGGAGACTCCAGCAGCAGGCGCACCTGCTTGGAGGCGTCCGAGACGATGTCCGGTATGGGCTGGGGATCCGGGCCGGCCTCGAGGAGCAGCACTCGGCGCTTAGGGTCTTCGGAGAGCCTGGCGGCCGCCGCGCATCCCGCCGAGCCGCCTCCCACAACGATCGCATCATAGTTGTCTGCCATAACCTACGCGTCAACGCCCCGTTGCAAGCAGTTCAAAATGTTCAAAAGGTTCAAACCGTAAGAAGCAACTCTCTGCGATCAGTGATCAGCCGCCAGTTTAGTCTGACGAATTGAACGACTTGAACGATTTAAACACCCCCGGAGTTTTCTTCCAATTGTTTGCGCAGCCGCCGGGAAAATTCCTCCAGCAGCAAGACCGCCGTCGCCCGTAAAACCATGTCGCCGAGAATCGCCAGCCTGCCCTTGATTTCGACGCTGGCGTGATAGCCCAATTCCGTCCGGTTTTCAACGGGCTCCGTCAAAGTCACGGCCATTCGCACATGCATCGCGCTCTTGGTGACGGAATCCGTGCCCTCGGTTTGCACCACCAGCTGCCGCGGGGCGCTGCTCTCCACGATCGCGGCGCGGAAGTTGAACTTCCCGGAAATCGGACCCACGGTCGCCCCCATAACGCCGTCGAAGGTGCGCTCATCGACCGGCATGACCTTTTCCAGGCCCGGCAGACAGGATGAAAAGCGGTTGATGTCCATCAGGAAATCCCACGTTTTGACCCGGGCGGCTCTCAATTCAATTTTTCCCTCAAAAATCATCCTTCGACTCCGCTCAGGACAGGTCCGGCCTTGGCAACCGCTCGTGCTGAGCCGGTCGGCTGAGCGCTTGTGGCGAAGCCTGTCGAAGCATCATCCTGCGCCCTTGCTCAAGTAAATCTTGGCGCACTCCTCGCTGCAAAAGTAGTGGCCGCCGCGGGGAATCGCCTCTCCTTTCGGCAGGTAGCTCCGGCATTGGGGATCCAAGACCATCTCCTCCGCTTTTTCCGGGCGCTCCCGGGAGCCGCCACCGCCCTGCCGCCGGAGCCACGAGAGCATCACCCTCACGAAGGCGAAGATGAGATAGGACAGAACGAAGAAAAATAGCAGCCGAAGGAGCAACGGAATCGCCTTTCCATCCCGCCCCTTTCCGGGCGCCAGGCTAGAGCCTCAGGAGACTGACTCGTTTGTCATCCTTGACGCTTACCAGAAGCTCCGAGATCGTCGCTCCCAGCACGGGGTGGACCACCTGAGGCGCGATCTCGCTCAGGGGGATCAGAACGAACTTGCGGTTGGGCAGCTCCGGATGGGGAATCTTGAGATTTTTCTTCTCCAGACTGAGAGTGTCGTACAGGAGGATATCCAGATCGATGATGCGCGCCCCCCACTTTTTGCGGACCTTCTTCCGGCCCATCGCCCGCTCGATATTCTTGCATTTTTTCAGCAGCATCTCGGGCTTGAGCTCGGTCGCGAGCTCGATCACCCCGTTGACGTACCATTCCTTGGAATCGCCCAAAGGCTGGCTCTCATAGAGGGAAGACTCCTTGACGATCTTGGTGTCGGGGAGCTTGGCGATCCGGGTATGGGCCTCGAGGTAGTTCTCCTTCTTCTTCCCCAGGTTCGAGCCGATGGCTATGTAGACCTGATGGGGCACAGTCCTTCAGGATAAATCCCCCAGGATGCCTGCTAAAATCTGACCTGACGGATTCTGTCCGTAACCTCCTTCAATCGTTCTTTGTCGACGCAAACGGTAAATCGGACGTAGCCTTCTCCCGCCTCGCCGAAGCCGTTCCCCGGCGTGGTGACAATCCCGGCCTCATCGAGCAGCTTGGTCGTGCACTGAGCCGAGGTGAGCCCCTTGGGCACGGCGACCCAGACATAGAATGTCGCCCGGGGCCTTTCGCAGTCGAAGCCTGCTCCGTGCAGTCCGGAGACCAGGATGTCACGCCTTTCCTGGTAGATTTTTCTCGACGGCTCGATGATCTGGTCGCCGAGCCGCAGGGCCTCGATCGCCGCTTCCTGGACCGCCTGGAAAATACCGGAGTCCACGTTGGACTTGACCTGGGCCAGGCCGGCCACCAGATCCGGATTGCCCACCGCCATCCCGATACGCCAGCCGGTCATGTTGAATGTCTTGGAGAGCGAGTGGAATTCGATTCCGACCTCCCTGGCCCCGTCGACCTCGAGAAAGCTCATCGGGCGGTAGCCGTCGAAGCCCATTTCCGTGTAGGCCGCGTCATGGCAGACTATGATGTTATGGCGGCTGGCGAACTCGACGACCCTGGCAAAAAAATTCTTTTCCGCCACAGCGGCCGTCGGGTTATTGGGGTAGTTGATCCAGAGCATCTTCGCCTGCCGCGCCACCTCGGCGGGGATCGCGTCCAGATCGGGAAGAAAACGATTCGCCATCGTCAGAGGAAGGAAATAGTTTTTCCCGCCGCAGAAAGAAGTGCCGATGTGATAGACCGGGTAGCAGGGGCTGGCCACTAACACGATATCCCCGGGATCGACGAACCCTAGCGCCATGTTGGCGATCCCCTCTTTTGAGCCGATCAGGGAAACTACCTCCGTGACCGGGTCCAGCTTGACGGCGAAGCGGCGCTGGTACCAGTCCGCTACCGCCTGGCGAAACTCGAGAAGGCCGGCGCTGCTGGGATAACGGTGATTCACCGGCCTGGAGGCGGCCTCCATGAGCTTTTCGACGATTTTCGCCGGTGTGGGGATGTCCGGGTCTCCGACGCCCAGGTCGATGAGATCGACCCCGCGGGCCTGCACCGCTCTTTTTCTACGGTCGATCTCGGCAAAGAGGTAGGGAGGCAACTCATTGATTCTTTGAGCTTTCTTGATGGCAAACGGCAATTCTTAAACCTCTCCCAACGGAAAATCGCACCCTTTTACATGTTTTTTCCTTTTTTGACAACTGTTTTTCTTGGTTTTTCTTGGTTTTATCCTTAAGTTATCTCAATCACGGCACAAACGCTGTACTAGGAGACATTTTTCTTGACATCATACTGTCGGCGCTATAGAAGCGCATCATTCCATGGGTGTTGAGGTTTGATTCCGCTTCGCGACGATAATCCCACGGTCCTGTGGCCGCTCGTCACTATCGCGCTGATCCTCGCCAACGCGGCGGTTTTCTTCTACGAGCTTTCCCTCGATCCCAGGCTGCTCGAGAGCCTGATCTACCAGATGGGCATGGTGCCGGCCGCCGTCACCGGGTCGTTTATCCCGGGCACGGGCGGCTATTTCACCCTCGTCACCTCCATGTTCTTGCACGGCGGCTGGATGCACGTGATAGGCAACATGCTCTACCTCTGGATCTTCGGCAACAACATCGAAGACAGCATGGGGCACCTGCGCTTCATCCTTTTTTATCTGATTACCGGTTTGGCGGCCGCAGCCGCCCATCTCGCCTTTAATGCCGCTTCGACGGTTCCCACCATCGGCGCCTCGGGCGCCGTCTCGGGAGTGCTCGGGGCTTACCTGGTGCTTTTTCCGCACGCCAGGGTCCAGACCCTGGTGACGCTCGGCTTTTTTATCCGCATCATCTACGTTCCGGCGTGGGTCCTGCTCCTCTTTTGGATCGGCCTGCAGCTACTCAATCAGGCGTTGGCTCCTATAGATCCAACGGCGGGAGGGGTAGCCTATGCCGCGCACATCGGCGGATTCGCGGCGGGCCTGGTGTTGATTCTTCTCTTTCGCAAGCACCGGCGCAAGGGCCATTTTCGCTACTCCTAAAGTAGGAGATAGCACTTGCAACGCGTTAACGTTATCTGGTATGGGAAAGCGGCCAATGAGGTTAAGGCAAGTTCCCGGTAGAAGGGGAAAACAGGCTTTGCTCAATCGTGGGTTCGACGTCCTTATTTTGGAAGGAGGAATGGTTATGAGTAGAAGAATTCTCTATCGAGCGCTTTTAGCGCTCGCTGTCTTTACCGTGTTATCGCCGGGCGGCGTCTCCCAGGCGTGGGAGCCGACCAAGCCCGTCGAGTTTGTCATTCCCGCAGGAACCGGCGGCGGCGCCGACCAGATGGCCCGTCTCATCGCCGGCCTCAACGACAAGCACAAGCTCTCGCCCCGGCCGCTGATTGTGGTAAACAAGTCCGGCGGGGCCGGCGCCGAGGGCTTCTTGCATGTG
>MGSR01000134.1 GCA_001798565.1 Deltaproteobacteria bacterium RIFCSPLOWO2_12_FULL_60_16 | reverse complement strand
CAAGCTCGCCGATTTTGCGGCGGGAGAAAAAATCGACCTTACCGTGGTCGGGCCGGAGCTGCCTTTGACGCTCGGCATCTCGGATCTTTTTGAGAAAAGAGGTCTTAAGATCTTCGGCCCTGATCAGGAGGCGGCGAGGCTCGAGGGGAGCAAGGCCTTCGCCAAGGAGATCTTGCAGGAGAATAGCATCCCGACCGCCTCTTTTGCGACCTTCTCGGACGCGAGCTCGGCAAAACGGTATCTAGCGAAGCATCCACCACCTTATGTCGTTAAGGCCGACGGTCTCGCCGCCGGCAAAGGGGTGATTATCTGCGCCGACCGCAAAGAGGCGGAGATTGCCGTGGACGATATCCTGGTACGCAGGCTCTTCGGCGAGGCGGGCGATCAACTGGTGATCGAAGAGTTTCTGCAGGGCGAGGAGGCCTCCTTCATGGCTCTCACCGATGGGGAGCACATCCTCCCGCTCGCCTCGTCGCAGGACCACAAGCGTGTCTTCGACAGGGACCGCGGGCCGAATACCGGCGGCATGGGCGCCTACTCTCCGGCGCCGGTGGTAACCCCGGGTATTCACAACCGCATCCTCGACGAGATCCTCAAGCCTCTGCTGAGGGGGCTGAGAAATAAAGGGGTTCGCTACAGAGGCGTGATATACGTCGGCCTCATGATCACGGAAAGCGGCCCGGAAGTTTTGGAGTTCAACGCCCGCTTCGGCGATCCGGAGTGCCAACCGATCGTGATGCGGCTCAACAGCGATCTGGTTCCTTTGCTGGAGGCGGCGATCGAGGGAAGATTGGATCAAGTGAAGGCGGAGTGGCATCAGGATGCCGCGGTTTGTGTGGTCGTGTGCGCTCAGGGTTATCCCGGCCACTACGAAAAAGGAAGAGAGATCCGCGGACTGGAAAAATTGCAGGGGTGGCAACGAGGCTTTGTTTTTCACGCCGGCACCGCCGACAAGCAAGGCCGCGTTTTGACTTCCGGGGGGCGCGTGTTAGGTGTGACTGCCCTCGGCAGCGATATTCAAGAGGCGGTCCGGGAGGTTTATCGCGCTATCGGCGAGATCCAGTGGGATGGGATGCACTACCGCAAGGACATAGCGCAAAGGGCGCTCAGGCAAGGCAAAAGGTAAAAGTTAGGAGACACAGCAGTGGGAAAAAAATTGCCCAAGGTGGGGATTGTGATCGGCAGCGACTCCGATCTGGAGGTGATGCGGGAGGCGGAGAAGCGGCTCGATTATTTCGGCATCCCGCACGAGACGCGCATCCTCTCGGCCCACCGCAGCCCGCACAAGACTCAGGAATACGCCGCCGCCGCGGCCGGCCGGGGCATCGAGGTCATTATCGTGGGCGCCGGTGCGGCGGCCCATCTGGCGGGCGTGGTCGCCGCGCATACGACGCTCCCCGTGATCGGAGTCCCGATCGACTCTTCCAGCCTGAAAGGGCTGGACGCGCTCCTCTCCACCGTGCAGATGCCCGCCGGTGTGCCGGTGGCGACCATGGCGATCGGCAAGGCGGGAGCCGCGAACGCGGGGATCTTCGCCGCGGCTATTCTCGCGCGCGGGAATGCGAAGTATTCGGCCAAACTATCCCGGCTCAAAAAGGAGATGGCCTCGGGTGTCGAAGAGAAAGATAGAAAGCTCAGAGGGGAGAAGTAGCAAGCCTGAGCTCTTTTCCCGAGCGGTCACGGCGATTCGCCAGGGCGAGGTCATCGTCTTTCCCACGGAGACCTTTTACGGTCTGGGAGCGGACGCTCTCAATTCAGCCGCGGTAGAAAAAGTAGTTTCTCTCAAAGGACGGAATCTCGAGAATCCCATCGCGGTCGTCATCGCGGATAGAGAGATGCTTAAGGAGGTTGTGGCGGAGGTCCCGCCTGCGGCGCTAAGGCTCATGGAGCGGTTCTGGCCCGGACCCCTGACCCTCGTTCTTCCGGCAAAGAAAACTCTCCCGGCGCCGCTGCTCAATTCGAGTGGAGGCATAGGAATTAGAATCTCCAGCCATCCGGCGGCTACGCGCTTGGCCCGCGAGCTCGGCCGCCCGCTCACAGCCACCAGCGCCAATCCTTCGGGAAAAGAGCCCGCCCGAACCGTTGAGGAGGCTATCGGATATTTCTCCGGTCATGTCGAGATTTTTCTCGACGGCGGCAGACTCGGAGGCACAAAGGGCTCCACGGTTGTCGAGATCGTTGGAGATCGCCTGAAAATCATCCGGGAAGGGGAGATCAGATCACAGGATTTGGAAAAGTCTCTTGGCCGCTAGCTAACGGGCGCGGCGTTTTCTAACGCCGGGATTTTTTAATCCGCTCGATCTCCGACCCGCTCTCTCCTTCGAAGTACGGCACGTCGGCATCCTTTTTATATAGGGCTCGAAAGCCGCCTTGGGAAGCCGCCGCCGCGTAGGCGCCGATCTTTTTCGAGTCTGGATATTCGGCGATCTCGGGATATTCCATGGTGCTTACGACCAGGTAGTGAAGATTGTTGGCGGAGGTGTTGATCAATTGGTGCGGATAGTCCGGCCCCGGCGGGCAGGCGATAAAAGTCCCCGATGAGACGGCTATTTCATCCGTGCCTAATCGCAGAGTCGCCTCTCCTTGCAGAATGTAGATCATCTCTTCGTTGGTGTGGTGGAGATGAAAGGGAAATGCCGCCTTGCCCGGCGGCACGGTAAAAACGCTATAGCCCAGTTTCTCGGCGCCGGTGGCCGCTCCCGCCCTTTGGCGCACTCCCCCGAACGGGGAATCCTCCGGCGTCTTCATCTGCTCCAGCGGGATCTCGGAAAGATGAATAATATTTTTATGCTTTGCCATAATGGCCTCCGTGGATATTTTCAGAGCCTATCACTTTTCTCGCGCTTTGTGCTATCAATCGTAAGGCTATGTTGGTCCTGTCGGAAAGAGAGATCCAAAGCCTCATTGACGTTGAGGAGTTGATCCGGGCTCTGGAGCGGGCGCATATACAGTTCTCCAGCGGCAAAGCCGTCATGCCGGTAAGGATGGTTGTGCCGGTGCCGGAGATCAAGGGGCGGATCACCAGCATGCCGGCCTATTTGAGCGAGGACAAAGCCCTGGGAATGAAAGTGGTGACCTACTTCCCGGAAAATCCCAGGCAGGGTCTGCCCATCATCCTCGCCACCGTTTTCCTGTTTAGCACAGAGAGCGGAAAACTCCTGGCCGTGATGGATGGGACTTACATTACCGCGATTCGGACCGCGTGCATCTCGGCCGTTGCGACAAGGGCCCTGGCCAATCCGGAGACCCCTGTCCTCGGTGTTCTCGGCGCCGGGGTGCAGGCCAGGGCTCAGATCCGGACGCTGTGCGCCGTGAGAAAGATCGAGGAGATCAAGGTTTACGACGTGCTGGAAAAAAGTGTCCAGAGTCTAAAAGAGCAATTGGAGCCGGATCTGGGGATCAAGATCGAGGCGGTGAAAACCCCGGAACAGGCGGTTCGGAACGCGGACCTGCTGGTTACTGTGACGACGGCCAAGGAGCCGATCATCAGGGTTGATTGGCTCAAGCCCGGGATTCACATTAACGCGATCGGCTCGCACCGGCCGGACTTGAGAGAGATCGACGGCGCGACCATGAGACGCGCCAAGGTGGTCGTCGATTCTCGTGAGGCGGTCATGGCGGAGTGCGGCGACGTTCTCCTCGCGATCAAAGAGGGCGCGATTACAGAAGATCATATCCACGCCGAGATCGGCGAGGTTTTAGCCGGCAAGAAAACCGGCAGGACGAGCGCCGGGGAGATCACCCTGTACAAGGCCGTGGGCATCGCCATCCAGGATGTGGCCACGGCAAAGCTGGTCTACCAGACGGCCGTGGAGAAAAAAGTCGGCGTCAACGTCGAGATCTAGGTGAAATCAGCGCAACACGGAGCGGATCGCTTCGATGATGCGCGGTTCCGTTGGCGTGACGAACTCTTCGAGCGGCGGGCTGAACGGTATCGGGACGTCCGGCGCCGTCACCCGGCGGATCGGCGCCTTGAGCTTGTCGAAGCCCTCCTCGGCGATCCTTGCCGCCAGCTCCGCGGCGATGCCGCAGCTCTTGTGGCATTGATCCACGATCACCACCCGTCCGGTTTTCTCCACAGACGCAAGCAACGTCGCAAAATCGAGCGGCGCCACTGTGCGGGGATCTACCACTTCGACTTGAATTCCCTCACGGGCGAGCTGGTCGGCGACATTCAGGCTCCGCTGCACTTCCAGCGAAGTGGCAATCACCGTGACGTCTTTGCCTTGGCGTTTTACCTCGGCCTGGCCAAAGGGAATCACCAGATCGCCTTCCGGCACAGGCCCGCGGATCTCGAAGAGCTGGACATGGTCGACAAAGATGGTCGGGTTCGGACTTTCGACCGCGCTCTTGAGAAGTCCTTTGACATCTTTGGGCGAGGAGGGAAGGACGATCTCGAGCCCCGGACAGTTCCAGAGCATCGCCTGCGGGCTGTGGGAATGCTGGGCCGCGCCCTGGCCGCGAATGCCGTGGAGGATGTGAAAGACCACCGGCGCGCGCGTCTGTCCTCCGGACATGTAAAAGGCATTGGCGGCTTCGTTGACGACTTGCGGCCAGGCCTCGTAGATGAAGCTTCCGGTGCTGAGATCCACCACCGGCCGAAGTCCGGCCATGGCCGCGCCGATGGCGAGACCACAAAATCCGAGCTCCGAGATAGGCGGAGACACCACCCGCTCCGGATATCGCTGGACGATCTTCTGGAAAAGGGTCCTGCGCGGGCTGAGACTCAAGAAAGAGCCGCCCATCAGATGGACCCTCTCGTCAGCCATGATCTCGCTCAGCGCCTCGAGCTTCGCTTCGTAATAAGCCAGCTCCCTCATTCATCACCTTGGGGCAAAGACGTCTTTAAGCGCCTCGTCCAACCCGGGAAACGGGCTCGCAAGGGCGAAGCGCGCGGCCTGCTCGATTGCCTGGCGCGCGCTTTTATCGATCTCGGCAATCTCCGTCTTTGTCGCCGCTCCTTTTTCGACCAGCTCGCGGATAAAGATCAGCACAGGATCGCTGGAACGATACCACTCCCGCGCGCGCTCCGGCACGGCGCTCACATCCCAGGCCAGGGAGACATCCGTCGGCGCCGGCACCGCCGGCCAGTTGGTCTCGCTGCCGGGCCAGCGCACGGTCTGGGTCTCGATGAACTGGGCTCCTTCGCCCTGGCGGATCTTCGCTACCGCTTCAGAGAAGGCAGCGTGAACGGCGCCCGCGTCCGTGCCGTCTATCTGTCTGGCGGGAATTTTGTAAGCCACCGGCAGATCCGTAAGGGGATAGACAGCCATGGTGGCGGACTGGGCTGCTCCGGCGGCCCTGCCGGCGCCGTATTTTCCGTTGTTCTCGCAGAGAAAAAGCACCGGCAGCTTCCAGAGCGAGGCGATATTGAACGACTCGGGCGCGGCGCCTTCTTCCAGGGCGCCGTCGCCGATCAGACAGACCGTGATCTGATCGCTTTTTCTCGCTTTGGCGGCATAGGCCGCGCCGACGGCGAGGGGAATGATGCCCGCTACAATGCCGGAGGTGTGGAGAAAGCCCAACTCCGCTGCGGCGACATGAAAGGTCCCCCCTTTGCCGTGGTTGTAGCCGTCCTTCCGTCCCAGGATCTCAGCAAAAAGTTTTCCAGGATCGGCGCCGCGTGCGAGCAGATGGCCGTGATTGCGATGGGTGGTGAAAAGGAAATCCTTTTGCCCGAGGCAGGAAAGCGCCGGAACAGCCGTCGCCTCCTGCCCGATGTAGACGTGGTAATGTCCCTCGAAGCGTCCTTGGTCATGGAGTCCGATCAAGCTCTCCTCGAAATGGCGGATCAGGAGCATCCGCCGGCAAAGGTCCATCAACTTTTCTCGTGGCAGCCTAGGAAGCATATTCTTACTTCTTTAAGCACGGCCCTCGCGATCCGTCAACCTTCAGCGCTCTACTGGATCTCGTTCGGGGCCTGCCTGTCTCGGAGTGACGCTCACCGCCGAAGGCGTCTCTCAAGATCGATGCAATTGCTCCCTCAGGGAACGCGCTCTCGGCTGCGGCCGATGGAGCAGTGCTTAAACCGAACCTTTTCGTCTCTACGTCCGCAGCCTCACTCGCGCTCCCCTCGGTCGCTCCGTAAAGCGAGGGGCCTGGCGGAGCGACCCGAAAGCACTAGACGTGGAGTTTCGGAATAACCACTGCACTATTGCTTTCGGGGAGCGAGTCAGGTCCCGAGCGAACTCATTGCTTTCGGCGCGCGAGGCGAGCCCCCGAGCGACCCTTTCTTAACCGGCCTGAGAACGGAGTTTTTTAACACCCTTTAAAGGTTAACCCATAGTGGAGATT
>MGSR01000133.1:9170-9684 GCA_001798565.1 Deltaproteobacteria bacterium RIFCSPLOWO2_12_FULL_60_16 | reverse complement strand
CCCTTATGGGGAAAATTTCTAAAGCCAGCCCCGCCACCAGTAGAGCACGAGCCCGCCATATTCGTAGACAATGTTCTGAAGGAGAGGGATGCGGCCGAAGCGCAGTTCGAAGTTCCTGGCCGACAGACGCTCCCAGGGGACCGGCGCCGGGTAAACTGTAAAGCCCGCCCTTTCAAAGGTTAACTTGGCGCGCAGCATGTGGTTGGGATGAGTTACCAGGAGAATCCGCTTAACGCGCTCGGGATGGAGGATCTGCGCGCTCTCCGCGGCGTTGCTGTAGGTCCGGGTCGAACGCTCCTCCGTCTCGAGCTGCTTCGAGGCCGCACCGATTTCTTCCAGGAGCTTTTTCATGGCCGGCCCTTCCATCCCCGTATGCGGTCTGGCGCGTCCGCCGGCCAGGATGAGACGGGGGGCATAGCCTTTGCGCAGCAACGTGAAGCCGTAGACCGCGCGCGCCATAGAACTCGCGGACGGCACGTCATCCGCATAGGCGCCGCCGCCGAGCACAATGATC
>MGSR01000133.1:5402-9111 GCA_001798565.1 Deltaproteobacteria bacterium RIFCSPLOWO2_12_FULL_60_16 | reverse complement strand
CGGCGTCACTACCACCAGCCATATCCCCAAGCCGGTCAGGACCAAGAGATGTTGAGTCCACCGCCAGATGCTCCTTATCATCTTCCCCTCCTTCGGCGCTTGCAGCGCTAAGGCCGATAGTGTACCACAAAAATGCGTGGAGACTTCAGCGCGTACCCCGCTCCTCTCCTATCTCTTCCTCTTTCTCCCACCCTTTTTCTGGAGCACGAACTTCATCGTCGGCAAAGCGCTCGTGGGCCAGGTTCCGCCCTGGACGCTCAACACCGGCCGCTTCGTCGTCTCCGCCCTACTGTTAGTCCCCTTGCTGCTCTATCGCCGCGAGAGGCTGAACCTTTCAAGGCGGAGTCTCGCTCCCTTGGGCCTCATGAGCCTCACCGGCGTCTTTGCCTTCAATGCCGTCCTGTATATCGGGCTTAATTACACCACGGCGATCAACGCCACGCTGGTGAACTCTACGACGCCGCTGACTACCGCCTGTATCGCGTGGCTGGTGATCGGCGAGAAGATGACCTCGAGGCGGGCCTTTGGCATTCTGCTTTCCTTTAGCGGCGTCGGGTGGATTGTCAGCGGCGGTTCGCTGGCCATGCTGCTTGGCCTTCGTTTCAACCCGGGCGACGTCATCGTCTTTTTCGCCACCGCACTGTGGGGATTCTACTCAGTCATGGCCAAACGGATGATGCAACAGTTCTCTCCCCTGGCCTTGACCACTGTTACCACCGCCGCCGGGGCCTTGATGCTCCTGCCGGCGGCCTATTTCGAGTTATCCTGGAATCCGGCGGATCTCTGGCGGCAGGAAGTTCTTCTTGCCTTCGTCTACCTCGGCATCTTCCCCTCGTTTGTCTCCTTCTTGATCTGGAACCGCTCTGTTTTGATCTTCGGGCCCGGTCGCGCCACCTTGGTCTATAATACTCTTCCCCTATTCGCCGTCATTCTCTCCGTCATTTTCCTGGGTGAGACGCTGGTGCCCTACCAGATAGCCGGGGGGGTAGTGATTATTGCGGGGGTGATGATCGGCACCACCGCAACCGCCCCGACAGAGGTCTCTGCCCCTCACGGGCGCTAAAGCAAGTCTACATGCGAGCGAGACCATGGGGGCCGGGTCATGGCGGCGGCTCGCTTATTTTAGTATATAGACGGTCGTTCTCGAACGTTCGGCCAAGGGGGACACCATGAATAAGGCGCAGTTGATCCGCGATTTTCTCCAGACTAAAGGAAACCTGGTTATGCCGGGGGTCTATGACGCGCTTAGCGCAAAGATCGCCGCGCGGGCGGGATTCGAGGTGATCTTTATCACCGGTTACAGCGTATCGGCTACCCTGCTGGGCGAGCCTGACTTCGGGCTGCTGACTCAGACCGAGATGCTGTCCGCCGCGCAACGGATCTGCTCGGTAGCGGAGGCGCCCGTCATTGTCGATGCGGACACGGGTTACGGCAACGCGATCAACGTTATCCGGACGGTGAAGGAATTAATGCGGGCCGGCGCGGCCGGGATGTTTCTGGAGGACCAGGTCTGGCCCAAGCGCTGCGGCCATATGAAGGGAAAACAGGTCATCCATCTCGAAGAACAGATGAAAAAGCTTGAGGCCGCTCTGGCGGCGCGCCAGGGCGGCGATCTCTACATAGTCGCGCGCACGGATGCGCGCCAGGCGCTCGGCTTGAAAGAAGCGATCCGGCGCGGCGTTGCTTTTAAGGACGCAGGGGCTGACGCGGTCTTCATCGAGGCGCCCGAAAATAAAGAGGAGATGCGCGAGATTGCTCGCCATGTGCCGGGCCCTCTGGTGGCGAATATGATTGAGCGTGGTGTTACTCCGTTGATGCGGCCTGAAGAGCTGAAAGAGCTGGGCTTTGAACTGGTGGTCTGGCCGCTGGGCCCGCTCTATGCCTCGGCGCAAGCCCTACAGCAGGTCTACGCGGCGCTGCGGGAAAAGGGCACCACAGAAGAGATTCTGGAGCGGCTCATTTCCTTCGAGGAATTCCATAAGATCGTGGGTTTAGAGGAGAAGTATACGCTGGACGCGCGCTTCCGGAGTTAGAGCCGCATCGGCATGACCACATAGAGATAACCGTCGTCGCCCCCTTTTTTGAGGAGACTCGGGCTTAGCGCATCCTTGAACGCAAGGTCCACTTCTCCGGCCCCTTCCAATACAGCGAGCACGTCTAGAAGGTACCTGGCATTGAAACCCATGGTTAGCGGCTTGCCTTGATAGTCGACCTCGATCTCCTCGACCGCCTCACCCAGGTCGGGATTACTGGCGGAGATGGCTAGTTTACCGTCGCTCAGTTCCAGCTTGATCCCCTTGTATCGCTCGCTGGAGAGAATGGAAACCCGCCGCAGGGTATGCAAAAGGTCTTCTTTCTCTATTTTTACTATCTGGGAATTGTCTTTGGGTACTACCTTTGTGTAATCCGGGAAATCACCGTCGATCAGCCGCATAAACAGCTCCACTTCGTCTTTGACCACCAACCCCATATTTTCCTTAAATCCCATCGCTACCAACCCATCCCCACCCCCCTCCAAGAGCTTTTTCACCTCCGTGAGACCCTTTCTTGGCAGGATGACCCCTTTCTCCAGGCCGAACGAACCGATCTGTCTTTCTATGAGCGCCAGGCGGTGACCGTCGGTCGCTACCATCCGGATACCTCCCGAGCCCGAGTGCTCGATATAGACTCCATTGAGGCTATAGCGGGTCTCATCCGTAGAAACGGCAAACAGGGTTCTTTCTATCATCTCACGCATAATGTTGCATGGGACCGTAGAGAGCTTTTCCTTCTCAAAGTTGGGAAACTGCGGGAATTCGCGCGCATCTATGCCGACGATTTTAAAAATGGACTTTCCGCTTTTTACCTCTACCCAGTCGTTTTCCAGTCGTTTTAATTGCAGGGTCTCCTCCGGCGCTTCGCGCACGATTTCGTAGAGCTTCTTCGCGTTCACCGTGATGGTTCCTTCTTGTGACACCTCCCCGGTCAATGTCCCCCGTACCCCCACTTCGAGATCGGTTGCAGTTAGGCGGACATTCCCTTTATAGGATTCGATCAGCACATTAGCCAGGATCGGCATGGTGTTACGGCGCTCCACGATGCCCTGTGTCCAGTAAAGCGTGGCGAGAAAATCCGCCCGCTTAGCTTTCAGTTCCATAATTCCTCCTACTCAACTCTTCTTATCTATATAATAATTAGTTTAGTAGTAGTAGTAGAGGCTGTGGATAAGGTACGAAAGGGTAGAATGACCAGCGTGGGCAAGGGCTTTTCTCTGTGGGAAACGCCCGCCGAGTTATTAAGCCTTTGCCCGGAGAATTGGTGACGGGGATCAACTAGCCGCTTTATCCACACTCTCTGTTGCGATAGCCACAATTTATCCCCAGCTATCTCTTTACGTTTAGGTTTTTTTCCAGCTTTTCAATGGTTGCCTGCATGTAAGGATCTTCCTTGATCTTCTTTTCGATCGTCTTGGAGGCGTGAATCACCGTCGAGTGATCGCGCCCGCCGAACTTATAGCCAATAGCGGGAAAGGAGGTAGAGGTGTATTTGCGGCAGAGATACATGGCAACTTGTCTCGGCAAAGCGATGTTCCTGGTCCTCCGTTTTGCCTTGAGGTCCCCCATTTTAATATTGAAGTAGTCGCATATGGTTTTCTGTATATTCTCGATGGTGACCTCGCGGTGCGCGCCCCTCAAGGTATTTTGCAGCACTTCTTTCACCAGGTCTACGG
>MGSR01000133.1:0-5386 GCA_001798565.1 Deltaproteobacteria bacterium RIFCSPLOWO2_12_FULL_60_16 | reverse complement strand
CTTTCACCAGGTCTACGGTGATCGGCGCCTTGGTCAAGGAGGCGAATGCGCCCAGGCGGGTGAGAGAGCCCTCCAACTCGCGGACATTAGAGTCGATGTGGGAAGCCAGGAAGATGGCGACTTCATGGGGCAGCGGCACGCCCTCCAGCTCCGCCTTTTTCTGTAAGATCGCCACCCTCGTCTCCATATCCGGCGGCTGGATGTCCGCGATCAGGCCCCACTCGAAGCGGTTTCGCAGCCGATCCTCCAACTCCGGGATTTCTTTGGGAAACCTGTCCGAAGTAGTGACAATCTGTTTGTGCGACTCATAAAGGGAATTAAAGGTATGAAAGAACTCTTCCTGGGTGCGCTCCTTGCCGGCGATGAATTGGACATCGTCGAGAATCAGGACGTCGATATTGCGGAAGCGACTCTTAAACTCATCCATCCGATCCCGGCGCAGCGAGGCGATCAGCTCGTTCATGAAGGACTCGGAGCTGAGATAAAAAACCTTCAAGCCCGGCCGTTTCTCGACGATCCGGTGACCTATGGCGTTGATCAGGTGCGTTTTCCCCAAACCCACGCCCCCATAGATGAAGAGCGGGTTGTAATGGTCTCCCGGTTGGTTCGCCACGGCCAGGGAGGCGGCGTGGGCAAACTGGTTGCTGGCGCCGACGACAAAATTTTCGAAGTTATACTTCGGCAGCAGGTTATTGACGCGCGCCGGCTTCTGCTTCTCTCGTTCCGCCTTCTTTTCGGTCCTGCCGCTCGGTTGTAACTGCTGGTTAACGCTGACCGAAACTTTGATGCTTTGGTGCGCTAGATCAGAGAGCGCGTCCTGCAGCGGCTGAAGAAAGTGTTCCAACAGCCAGTCGCGGAAAAATTTGTTTGGGACGTCGAGATCGATTTCAGCGCCGCGCCGCTCGCGCACCCGGATCGGCTTGATCCAGGTCTCAAAATTCTGCTGGCCGAGCTGGTCGCGCAGTCGTTTGAGCGCCTCTTCCCACAACTCATCCATAGCCAGTCTCGCCTATACCGGAGCTAAGCCGCTGGTTTCGTTAAGAAAAGGACCAATAGAGTTACAAACAAACTTATCCACAGCTGTGGATAAGTTTGAAAAGGCAAAAGAGATCGTTGCCTTACGGATGGAACTGAACATCTGTATGCACAGGGCGCCGTAAACGCTCAAGGCGCAACGCCAAGCAATGGATGCGGCGAACGGAAGCGGCGCATCGGGACCAGGAGTTACAATTGGCATCACACGCGGTTCAGGTTCTTCAGCCTGCGGGTAGTTCAAAGATAAATTTTCCGCTAACTTTCAGTGAGGAGAACTTCATAATCCTTTTCATTTCTCAATGCAAGAAAAAAATAGAGAAAAATTTTTTTTGCGCGCGCGCGCTTGACAGTCCACATCTCGGATGTTACGGGAGCTTTAGCCGTGAGCAAGACGACCTCAAAAAAGTTGTTCCAGCGCGCGCAACGGAGAATTCCAGGCGGAGTGAACAGCCCGGTGCGCGCCTGGAAAGCCGTGGGCCGGGCGCCGCGATTTATTGCGCGCGGGCGCGGAGCGCGCGTCTTCGATGTCGACGGCAAGTCTTATCTCGATTTCGTCGGCTCGTGGGGTCCGCTGATCTTAGGCCACGCGGCTCCTGAAATTGTCGCGGCCCTGAGAAGATCTCTTGCCAACGGGACGACGTTCGGCGCCCCGACGGCCGGTGAGGTTGAGTTGGCGGAGTTGGTCTGTCGGCGATTCAAGTCCATCGAGAAGCTGCGCCTGGTCAGTTCCGGGACCGAGGCGGCCATGAGCGCGGTTCGTTTAGCACGCGCTTTTACCAAGCGAAACAAAATCATCAAGTTCGACGGTTGCTACCACGGCCACGCGGACGGGCTGTTGGTCCGGGCGGGCTCGGGGCCTGCCACGCTGGCCCTGCCGGATAGTCCCGGGGTGCCGGCAAGCTTCGGCGCGGAGACCATCGTCGCTCCGTTCAACGACCTTCCCGCAGTTGCGGCGGCTCTGGACAAGTACGCCGATTCCGTGGCGGCTGTCATCGTCGAGCCGGTCTGCGGCAACATGGGCGTCATTCCACCCAGGCCGGAGTTTCTGCCGGGATTGAGCGAGGTAAGCCGCCGCCACGGCGCGCTCTTGATATTCGATGAGGTGATTACCGGTTTTCGTCTCGGACCGGGAGGGGCGCAGGCCCTCTACGGAATCAAACCGGACCTTACCTGCCTGGGCAAGATATTAGGGGGCGGATTGCCGCTCGGAGCGTTCGGCGGCCGCAAAGAGATCATGGACCTGTTGGCCCCCGAGGGTCCCGTCTATCAGGCGGGGACGCTTTCGGGAAATCCCTTGGCAGTGACCGCGGGTCTGGCGACCCTGAAAGAGCTCGCGCGCCGCGGGGTTTATAGGCAGTTGGAGGAAAAAGGAAGGAAGCTGCAGGAAGGGTTTGAGGGCGTCCTCAAGCAGTGCCGGGTCGGCGGCGTGGTCCAGCGGCGCGGCTCGATGCTGACGCTCTTTTTCGGCGTAGATCGGGTCGAGGATGCGGGCGACGCCCGGCGCTGCGACAGAGATCGCTTCGCGCGCTTCTTCCACGGCATGTTGAGTTGCGGAATCTATTGGCCTCCGTCGCCATTTGAAGCGGCTTTTGTTTCGCTCGCTCACACGGACAGGGATATTACAAAAACGCTAAAGGCCTTTGAACATTGGCTCCGGGAGGACGTTGGCGGTTGAACTGTGAAGGAGCCCGTGATAAAAACTCGAAAAAGTGAGGCCAGGGGCGAAGCAGCCTGACAAAAAGCCGGGGAAGATTCATCTCCCCTTCGCCGGTATAGCAAAGTACCTCGCCATAGGTCTGGAGATACCCAGCACAATCATAGGGGCGCTGGTAGTCGGCTACGTGGTGGACCTGCAGTTTGGTACGTCGCCCTGGTTTACTGTGGCGGCCTCGGTCTTGGGCTTTGTCGGCGCGGTGTATCGCTTGACCCAGTATTTAAAGTATTTCGGCGGTAACGATAATGAGAGCTGAGGCTTTACGGCCTGCGGTACTGCGCATCGAGGCATTGCACGCGCTGTTGGTCGCGGGGCTTTGGGCGGCGTTGCTACCTGCGAAACTGGTCGAGCCGCGCGCTCTCTTTGCCGGCGCGCTGTTTATGGGAGTCAATTTTTTGCTCTTGAGCTTTGGCATTTACTGGCTCCTCACTCCGTTTGCCGGAAAGGGCAGGATCAAGACCGGCGTTGCCCTGCTGGCGCTGAAACTGGGGCTCTTTTTAGGGCTGCTTTCGCTCCTGCTTTTGCGCAGCGATCTGGATCCTTTGTCATTTACGCTCGGCTTTTCCTCCCTGCTGGTTGCGATCGTCGTGGATCGACTTTGGACGCTTTCCTCGATAGGTGGATAGATGGAGCATCCGTTTACCTGGTATTCAGCACTGCATCCGTTCCTGCCGCACCCTCTCAACCTGCTCTCCGAGCCCAGTTTTACGGCCCTGCTGGTGATGGCGCTGTTGATAGGGCTGGCCTATCGCTTCCTGCGCTCGGTGCGGCGGGCGAGCGATCCGGCGGTGCCCGAGGAGCAGCTGAGCACGAGAAACGTCCTGGAGCTCCTGGTGGAGATCGTAGTGGGGTTGAGCGACAGCATTATCGGCAAGGAAGGCCGGAAGTACGTCTCTCTTTTCGGCAGCTTGTTTATTTTCATATTGCTCGCCAATTTCCTCGGTCTGGTTCCGGGTTTCGCGCCTCCGACGAGTTACTTTTACAGTAATCTAGGACTCGGACTGGTGGTCTTTTGCGCCTACCATTATTTCGGGGTGCGCGAGCACGGCCTGCATTACTTCAAGCAGTTCATGGGACCGATGCTGCTGCTGGCGCCTTTGTTTATTGTCATCGAGCTGGCTTCGCACGTATTCAGGCCGATTTCGCTTTCCATTCGTCTTTTCGGCAATATGTTCGGGGACCACCTGGTGCTGGAGATCTTCACTGACTTGACTAAGGTTGTCATACCGGTCTTGTTTTACATTCTGGGATCGCTGGTGTCACTGATCCAGGCGGCAGTTTTCACCATATTGAGTGTTATTTATGTCGCCATGGCGATCAGCCATGAGCACTGAGCGGATGGCTCAAGCGGGGAGGATGAGGATAGAGGAGAGGGCAAGCCGGAATCCGCTGGAAAGGAGGTAGGAGATGCGAAAGGTACTGTCAGTAGCGACCGCAGCGCTGTTCGCGCTGTTGTTTTCCAGCGCGGCTATGGCCGCGGCCGAAGCCGCGGCGCCGGCAGATTCGTCCACCAAGGCGGCCCTGGCGCTCGCTGCGGGGTTGGCGATCGCCATCGGCGCTTTCGGTGCGGCCCTGGGTCAGGGACGCTTGGCGGCAGCGGCCATGGAGAGCATCGGGCGCAATCCGAACGCGGCGGCGAGAATTCAACTGCCGATGATTCTCGGTCTGGCCTTCATCGAGGCCCTTGCCCTTTACGCCTTTGTTATCGCGTTCTTTCTGCAGGGCAAGATCTAGCTTAAAGACTGGAGCATAAAAAAGGGGCGGGGCTTATCCCTGCCCTTTTTTATTTTACGGCAAGTCCACTTTTTCGAGCTCGACGTGGGTATAGCGCAGCAGCTCGTCCAGGGTGTGGAGCTTGTAGGGCTTCTCGTAGTAGATGCTCTTGATGCCGGTGTTGACCAGCACCTTGAGGCAGTGGATGCACGGGGTGTGCGTGATATAAATCGACGCATCTTTGATTGTCGAGCCGTTCTTGGCCGCCTGCGCGATCGCATTCATCTCCGCGTGGATGGTTCTGAAGCAGTTTTCCTCTGTATCCCCATTCGGGGTCTTGGACTGGTATATGAGACAGCCCACGTCTATGCAGTGGGGCATTCCCGCCGGGGCGCCGTTGTAACCGGTCGCCAGGATGTTCTTGTCGCGCACGATCACGGCGCCGACCTTGGCCCGCTTGCAGGTGGAGCGCTCCGCCACTTGGCGCGTGATCGTCATAAAGTACTGATGCCAGCTTGGGCGATTGCTCATAGGGGGCCTCCGTGGAGCCTCGCCTCGACCAGAGGAGAGGCGGTTGGTCTAGGCTCAAGCCGTTCCTGGCGCAGGCTCGGCTCCTGGACCGAGAAGGGAACCGGGATAAAAGTGACAGTAAGGATGGCCAACATAACCCAGCCCATAAATTTTCTTTTGGGATCGAGCGGTGTGTACGGATCGGCCGGCGCCGGGTGGCGCAGCCCCAGAAACAGCAGGAGAAGAGCCCAGACCAGCCAGCCATCCCACCAGCGCAGCAGTCCGAGCGAAAGGATCCCCACTAACGCGGCGCGGGAAACCCAGAGGTACCTTTCACCGAAGAGCGCGTAGACGACATGGCCGCCGTCGAGCTGACCGACAGGAAGCAGGTTCATGGCGGTCACCAAGAGACCG
>MGSR01000132.1 GCA_001798565.1 Deltaproteobacteria bacterium RIFCSPLOWO2_12_FULL_60_16 | reverse complement strand
GGTTGTATGGAGTTGTCTTCACCCCATCCCGCGTATTGATCAATATGGGGAAGACCGCGCCAAGGAAGATAATGCCAACCTTGGAGAGGATACCGATCCCCAGCCAGATGATCACCAGAGGCAAGAGGGCGACACGCGGGGTGGCGTTCATCGCATTGATGAAAGGATCAAAGATGTAGCTCATCCTCCTATACCAACCACACGCGATGCCAAAGGGGATAGCGAAAATGACCGAAAGAAAATAGCCCCAGGCGAATTCGACCCCGCTCACGTAGAGGTCATTATAGATCTCCCCCGAGGTGAACAACTGGACAGCAGCCTTCCAGATGAGCGAAGGTGCGCTCATAAACATCGGATTGATGAGCTGGAACGTCGAGCCGATCAATTCCCAGACCGTAAGGAAGACAACTACGGCACTCGTGCCCAATATCTTCTTTTCCTGGTTGAGATAGAATTTGTAGAGGCTTGAGGCCTCCGCTACCCTAACGTCTAATAGGACCTCTTCTTGAGCCGTCTGGTCAGCCATTGTTTTACCCTCCTTCCATAACAAAAAAGGCCAGCCTTTCCCTGACGGGATAAGCTGGCCTGCCTTTAAGCGAGTCGCCCTAATAAGGCTACTCTCTAACGGGCCTACCGCCTATTTAAATCCAACAAAAAAGCCGACCTGACGTTTCCGTCTCAGGGTCGGCCTATATTCCAACTGGTCGCCCTGCGCCTCGAGGGCAACCCCTTGGATCATCCGCAAACCGGAATGAATTTACACGCTGGACAGGTTCTATGTCAAGAGACTCTTTTGCGCGGGACCACTTTCTCCAAATCGCGGTCCAGAACAAAGACAATCATTCTCTCACCGGCAACCGTGCTGATATCCGTATGGAGGCCCGTCACCTTGGCCCCGGTGATATCACCAATAACCTTGAACAAAATGGGCCGGGCATTCTCCATCAGCGTGGCGCGCATCCTCTTGATCAATTGCACGCCGTCCGCGCTTTTGGTTAGCTGCTGTTCGGCCGGAGTCAGAACTCCCTTGAGGCGCACCAGAACCATGTCTTCGACAATATGAGTCCGGGCCTCTTTGGGACCCCGCCCCATATAGTCCATTTCAAACTTGACCATCGCCTCAGCGATCTCGGCTTCGATTTCGCCTTTTGTTTTCATCGGAGGCGCGGCTGGCTGTTTTTATAGACGGGCCTTTTTTACTTCCCGGCGGCGGGAGTGAAGCACCGGCTCCGTGTAGCCGTTCGGCGCCTCGCGTCCCTTAAAGACGAGGTCCAGGGCCGCCTGGAAGGCGATGCTCTTGTCATAGTCGGGCGCCATGTCGTGGTAGCCGGGGTCGCCGCGATTTTGGCGGTCGACGACTTGAGCCATCCGCTGGAAGGTCTCGATCACTTGCTCCCTCGTCACGATCCCGTGCTTCAGCCAGTTGGCGATGTGCTGGCTCGATATGCGCAGCGTCGCCCGGTCTTCCATCAACGCGACATCGTTGATATTCGGCACCTTGGAGCAGCCGACTCCCTGATCCACCCAGCGAACCACATAGCCGAGGATACCCTGCGCGTTGTTGTCCAGCTCGCGTTGAATCTCCTCGGGCTTCAATTCCCGGTCCAACAGCGGCGGCGTCAGGATGCTATCCAGACTCGCGCGGCCTCTCCTGGCCAGCTCCTGCTGCCGTTTGGCGACGTTCACGTAGTGGTAGTGCAGGGCGTGAAGCGTCGCCGCGGTCGGCGACGGCACCCAGGCGGTATTCGCGCCGGCCTGCGGATGGGCGATCTTGGTCCGCACCATCTCGCGCATCTCATCCGGCATCGTCCACATCCCCTTGCCGATCTGGGCCTTGCCCCGAAGCCCCGCCTCGATGCCGATGTCCACGTTCCAGTCTTCGTAGGCCTTGATCCACGGCTGGGCCTTGATCTCTTCTTTCGGAAGCATGGGGCCCAGCTCCATGCCGGTATGAATCTCGTCGCCGGTCCGGTCCAGGAAGCCGGTGTTGATAAAAACCACCCGCTCCTTCGCCGCCCGGATGCATTCCTTCAGGTTGACGGTGGTGCGCCGCTCTTCGTCCATGATCCCGATCTTGAGCGTGTTCCGCTTCAATCGCAGAGCCTTTTCCACCCGTTGGAACAGCTCGATCGTGGCCGCCACCTCTTCCGGCCCGTGCAGTTTGGGTTTGACTATGTAGATGCTCCCTTTCTTGCTGTTGGTGTATTTCCCCTTGCGCTTGAGGTCATGGATGGCGGCCAGGGCCGTAACCATCGCGTCGAGGAAACCTTCGGGAATTTCCTTTCCGTCCGTTGTGGTCACGGCATCCGTATGCATGTGAAGCCCGACGTTGCGCACCAGCAGCAGGCTTCTCCCCGGCAGGGTGAGCTTCCCTCCGGCCGGCGTGATGAAGCTCCTGTCCGGGTTCAGCCTCCGGGTCAGGGGCCGGCCGTTCTTTTCGAAGGTCGTCTCCAGCGTCCCTTTCATGATGCCGCACCAGTGGCGGTAGACCGTAGCCTTGTCCGCGGCATCCACGGCGGCGACCGCGTCCTCGCAGTCTTCAATGGTCGTGATCGCCGCCTCCAGCACCACGTCTTTCACGCCCGCCGGATGCGTCTTGCCGATAGGATGGCTGCGATCGATCTCGATCTCGATGCGCGCGCCGTTGTTGCTCAGAAGCACGCCGGTCAATTCGCCCTCTTTCTCCCGATACCCGAGAAACTTGCGCCCGTCCGCCAGACCCACGCTGCCGCCGTCCTTGAGCGTGGCGGCGAGTTGTTTCTTGCGCCCGGCGCGCCTGAGGTAAAACCGGTTCACGGCGGAGAAACTCCCCCGCTTGAGCCCGATGACTTTGTCTAAAAACTCTTCCGTGTAGGCGATGACCTTGGCGCCGCGCCTGGGATTGTACGACTCCCCCTTTTCCGCGCCGTCCTGCTCCGGAATCACGTTGGTGCCGTAGAGCGCGTCGTAGAGGCTTCCCCAGCGCGCATTCGCGGCGTTCAACGCGTAGCGGGCGTTATCGAGGGGCACCACCAGCTGCGCGCCGGCGATCTCGGTGATTTCACGATCGACGTTGGCGGTAGCCGCCTGGAAATTCTTGCCTTCGGGGACTAGGTAGCCGATCTCTTTGAGAAATGACTTGTATGCTTCCCGGTTGAAGGGCCGGCCTTGCCGCGCTGCATTCCACCGATCGATCCGCCTTTGCAGGAGGTCGCGCTTTTCCAGCAGCGCGCTATTCTTAGGCTCCAGATCCCGCACGATCGCGCCGAGCGCCTTCCAAAAGCGATCGGCGTTCACGCCCGTGCCCGGCGCGATCTCGTCGCGCACCAGACGATACAATGCTTCGTCCACTTTGAGCCCGCCGACGAGAACGGTGTTGGCCATGAGCTACTCCTCGACGCTGAGGCGGTAGGCTATCCCGGCGCCGTGGTAAGCCGGCGCAGGGCCTCGGCGTATTTTTCCTGCGTTTTGCGCACGACCTCCGGCGGCAGGTTCGGCGGATTCGCCGGATCCCAGCGGCTCTCTATCAGATAGTCCCGCACGTACTGCTTGTCGAAGCTCTCGGGCGCCTTGCCCGGACGGTATCCCTCGGCGGGCCAAAAACGGGAAGAATCCGGGGTGAGAAGCTCGTCGATCAGGATCACCTCTCCGCCGACCACACCGAACTCGAGCTTGGTGTCCGCGATGATGATCCCGCGGGCCTCCGCTATCTCCCGGCCGCGGAGATAGACGGCGATGCTGACGTCGCGCATCTTCTCGGCCCTTTTCCTGCCGACCTGATCAACCATCCGGGCGAAGCTGATGTTCTCGTCATGCTCGCCCACCGGCGCCTTGGTCGAAGGAGTGAAAATGGGCTCCTCCAACCGGGAGGCCTCCGCCAGCCCTTTAGGCAAACTGATGCCGCAGACCGTCCCGCTTCCGGAGTACTCCTTCCAGGCCGAGCCGAAAAGGTAGCCCCGCACGATACATTCAACCGGAGCCGGCGTCGCCTTTCGAACCAACATGCTCCGGCCTTCGAGCCGATCCCGGTAGCGCTGACACGCGGCGGGAAACTTAGCGACATCCGTCGCCAGCAGGTGATTCGGGCATATGTCCCGCATCGCAGCGAACCAGTGGACGGAGAGGGCTGTCAGGATTTTCCCCTTGCCGGGGATCTCGGTCGGCAGCACCACATCGAAGCAGGAGACGCGGTCGGTCGCCACCATCAGCAAATCATCCCCCACGGCGTAGACGTCCCGCACCTTTCCCTGCTTGAAGAGGGGCATTCCGGGGATCAGGTCTTGGTTCATGTCAGAACGAAAAAGGAATCTCTTTAAATCGCCGGCGGCTCTACTTAAAGAACCTGCTCACCCGCTCCATGGCGTCCTCGGGGATCTCGTTGCGCTTGGGAAAGTCCCCCTTGAGCGGCTTCGTGGCATCGATGATGGCCACGGTGTCGCCGAGCCAGCCGCGGAAGCTCTGCACGTTGCGGATGATCTCCAGGTCCTTGTCCCAGTGGGTCCTCGTGCCGACCGCCCACAGAACCTCTCTCTCGTTGAACACGTCGACGTCGTCATCCACGACGACCGCCAGCTTCAGGTTGGGCATCTCGACAAAGGCCTGCATCGCCGCCTTGTTGGGATCGTTATCGAATTCTTTCTTGATCGAGAGGTAGCAGATGACGCGGGCGCAGCCCGAAGCCGGCAGGTGGATCGCCTTGAGCCCGGGGACGTTCTTCTTGATGACGTTGAACACGCTCCCCTCTTTGGGTATGCCTCCCAGGTTCCAGTGGTCCATCTGGCCCGGCCAGAAATCCTCGACGATGGCGTTTTTCCGGTGCGTGATGGCGGTCACCTCGAGCACCGGCACCTTCATCTCGATCTGGTAATAGCCCAGGATCTCGCCGAAGGGGTTTTGCTGCTCGCGCACGTGCGGCGGGACCTCCCCCTCGATGATCACCTCGGCGTCCGCGGGGACGAGAAAATCCTCTCCCCAGGTCTCCGAAGGCGTAAGCCGCAGAGGCTCCTGGAGAAACGCCGATGCGGTCGCGTAATCGTTGTTTCCGTACGGCGTCATGCAGCAGCAGGAAAGAAAAAACGCCGGATGATGGCCCAATACGACGATCACGGGGGCCCGTTTGTTTTTCTTCTCGTACTCCGTGGTCATCGCCTCGAGATGATGATGGGCATGGGCCGAGAAGCTCATCCTCCTCGGCTCGTAGTACATGTTCTTGGTAAAGGTGATGTCGTAAAAGCCGTTGTCGATGCTCTTCATGACGCAGGCCATCGTGAGATACGGGCCGGCGTCATCCTTCTGGTGCATGCCTATAGGGAGCATTCTCAAATCGGCCTGCGAGCCTTTGAGCACAACCTCCTTGCAGGGCGCCTTGGCCTTGGCGATGGTCTCGGTCTCTCCTTTTTGGAGCTCGCGCCGGGCCACCTCAAGGCTCAGCTCCATATTCGATTTCAGCTCGCCCATGCCCAGCCCGTCGGCGCAAAACTGGCGGGTTATCCAGGGGTTGTAGAAAAGCGGAAATGCGGAAGGCTGGCCATTCAGCGCCGGAACGTTCTCGAACAGGACCATTTTCTGCTCGCCTCGCTGATCCAGATGCTTTAAGTAGGCGATGGTCTCGTACCGATTCGAGTCTATTCTGTCTTTGACCCGGATCACCGATCCCGGCCTTTTCTTCTCTTCCAGGGCGATAAAGCCCGGCAGGTCTTTGCTCATGTAAGATCTCCTTTGCTTTTTTTGCTTACGAACTTCGCTTCCATGGTCGCTTCACGGCTGTTTTGACCGGTCCCGGTGACCATACCTCTTTCTAAGGTAGAGAATTCCCGCGAGGACAAAAACAAGCACCGCGCTGAACCCCAGCGCCGAATCGACGACCACCCCGGTCCACCACTGCGATTCCGTCGGGACCACCGTGAGCGCCTTGCTCGTTGTCGCTCCATCGCCGGCGCTTTTGGCCTTATATTCCCCGCCCTGGCTCATCATCCCTCACCCGGCAACGAATGCAGCGTCTCTTCCTGTTGACTGGGTTGCAAACTCACCCCGGAAACCGAATTTCCTTCTTCTTTAAACGTAAGTCAACCCCTTCGACAGGCTCAGGGTTGACGGTGAGCGAAATGAGTCGAACCGTCAATAGCCGCCGCCCGCCTTCCAGCCCGAACCGCCCTCGTCTCGGGGAAGAGAGCCTTCCGGCCGCGGTCAAGCGGCGCTCACCGCCGGAGGCATCTCTCAAGATCGATGCAATAGCTCCCTCGGGGAACGCGCTCTCGGCTGCGGCCGATGGACCTCTGCTTA
>MGSR01000131.1:5213-8356 GCA_001798565.1 Deltaproteobacteria bacterium RIFCSPLOWO2_12_FULL_60_16 | reverse complement strand
CCCGAGGGAGCTATTGCATCGATCTTGAGAGACGCCTTCGGCGGTGAGCGCCGCTCCGGGAGAGGCAGGCATCTTTCTTCATATTGCGTTGTGCCTTCACTTTCTTGACAAAGTCTAGGGTGGCACGTATCTTAGCGATCATCTCGGGAGAGGTCTCTCGTGAGGTTTAGGGAGGAGTGAATGGCTCGCGCGGAGAAAGTAGGCGTATCGCAGGCGAAAATGGCCTACCGCGGCCTGCGGGATTGGTTGGAGCAGGTCGATAGAATGGGCGAGCTTTTGCGCGTCAGCGGCGTTCATTGGGACCGGGAGATGGGCGCGATGACGCAGATGCTCACCGAGAGCAGCAAAGGGATGGCGCCGGCCATACTCTTCGACGAGGTGCCGGGCTATCCGCAAGGGTTCAGGACCCTGTACGGACAGTTCTCCTCGATCAAGAGAGTCGCCCTCACCCTGGGCCTGCCGCTGGAATACGAGCGAAAGGTAGACATCGTCAAGGCGTATCACGGGCGCATGCAAAACATGGCGCTGGTCAAGCCTAAGGTCGTCAAGCAGGGTCCCATTCTCGACCATGTGCTCGAGGGCGACAAGGTGGATGTGCTCAAGTTCCCGGTTCCGCTGCATCACGAGCTCGACAAGTCGCGCTATCTCGGGACTGCGGATCTGGTGATCACCAAGGATCCGGACTCGGACTGGTACAACCTGGGGGCCTATCGCTGCCAGGTGTACGACGGAAAGACCATCGGCTGCCAGATCACCGAGGGAAAACATGGCAGGATTCACCGCGACACCTACTTCGAGCGCGGACAGAACGTGAAAGTGGTCGTGGTCTGCGGCCAGGATCCTCTGCTTTACATGCTTTCGGCGAGTCCGCTGCCGAAGGGGGTGTCGGAATACGATTTTGCCGGCGGCATCCGGGGCGAGCCCATCGAGGTGGTCCAGGGCCCTTACACCGGCTTTCCAATTCCAGCGGACGCGGAGATCGCCGTCGAGGGCGAGATGATCCCCGGACAGGTCAAACCCGAAGGGCCCTTCGGCGAATGGATGGGCTATTACTCCGATGACGTTGTTCCCCGTCCCTACATCAACGTCAAGACCGTCCTTTACCGCGACCATCCGATTCTTACGTGCGCGCCGCAGCACAAGCCGGTGGACGAGACCGGGCTGTTGAAGGGCATCGCCGGCGCGGCCGAGATCTGGAAGGCGCTCGAGGCCTGCGGGCTGCCGGACATTCTCGGCGTATGGAATCACGAGGGAGGCCCCGCCACCCGCTTTACAGTGATCCAGATTCGCCAGCGTTATCCCGGCCATGCGCGCAACGTTCTCCACGTCGCGGCAAACTGCTCGGCCGGCGCCTACAACGGCAAGTGGACCGTAGTGGTGGACGACGACATCGACTGCTCGGACATCGACCAGGTCCTCTGGGCCATGTCCACCCGCTTCGATCCGGTGGCGGACATCGACGTCGTCCAGAAGGCATGGTCTTCGGGTCGGGACCCGATGTACCTGCCGGGGAATTTCAACAATCGGATTCTCATTGACGCGTGCATTCCCTACGACAGGAAACTGAAGGGCAAATTTTCCACCGTGGTGGACGTGAGCCCCGAACTCAGGGCCAAGCTCAAGGCGAAGTGGAGCAGCATCTTCGCCAAGTACGCCGTCTAGGCCCGACAGCTTCGAGAGGAGGAGACCGGAAGTGGCCAGGGACCACCGATTCGAGGGACTGTTTGTTCCCCAGGTCACCCCGTTTGACGACTCAGGCGCGGTTGATCGGCAGAGTCTGGAGCGCCTATGCGACCATCTCTGCTCGGTGGACAGCGTAACGGGACTGGTTTCCTGCGCGCGCATCGGCGAAGGTCCGGTGCTGAGTCCGGGGGAAAAGCGGGAGGTTTACAGCGTAGCCGGCAGGGTGGCGCGCGCCGCCGGGAGACTCCATGTGGCGGCGATCACGCCCCAATCCACGGATGAGGCGATCGCCATCGTGCGCGATCTTGAAAGGCTGCCCGTAGACGCGGCCATGATCTTTCCTCCTCTGCTCTTTGCCTGGGGCAAGGTCGGCGGGGAGCTCAAGTTCCGCTTCTTCGAGGAGGTGGCCAAGGGCACGAGCCTGCCGATGGTTTTGTTTCAGATTCCTGTGGCCAGCTACTGGTACGACGCCGAGACCGTCTGCAGGATCGCCGGGATCGAGCAGGTCGTGGCTTACAAGGAGGCCTCCTTCAACATCAATCTCTTCTCCGAGACCCTGAGACAGCTCGAGATCCGGCAAAGCCCCATGACGGTTCTCACCGGCAACGACCGCTTCGTGGCGCAGAGCTACATGCTCGGCGCGCGCGGGGCGCTCATCGGAGTATCGAATCTCGCCACGGAGAAGTGGGGCGCTATGGACCGGGCGGGCCGGAGCGGCGACTACCGCAAGGCGATGTCGCTGCAAGAGGCATTGGGCGAGCTCAAAGAGCTGGTCTTCAGCGAGCCGATCGTCGAAGCGGTCTCGCGCATCAAACTGATCCTCAGGCATCAGGGGTTGATCAAAAGCGCGCTCGTGCGCAGGCCTCAACTCGGCGTCTCCGGTGAGGAGGGAAGGCGCCTGATCGCGAGCTTCGGGCGGATCGTGGAGGAGAGCTCGATCACCGCAAAAGGAGGCTGAGTCGGAAGCCCTATGCCGCTTTACGGATTAACGGAATTCATCGCGGACCTCTACCGGATCACAGAGGAGGAAAAGCAAGGCCGGGCGATCCTGCGGCGCTGCCAGCCGTTGCTGGAGCGGCTGCTCAGGAATCCGTATTGTGTTCCGCCTGAGTTCAAAAAGCCGGGGGCAACCACGCAGGGACGTTACATGCTCCACCGCGCGCCCCGATTCAATGTCAACGCAGTGGTCTGGGGTCCGGGCCATGGTCTCAAGGCGCATAACCACGAGACCTGGGGACTGGTCGGCATCCTGGAAAATGACCTGCAGGAGACGCGCTATCGCCGCCTGGATGACGGATCGAAGCCGGGTATTGCCCGCCTGGAGCTCAAGGGGACAACGAACAACAGGGCAGGGGATATTTCTTTGCTCTTGCCGCCCGATGATATCCACGGGGTGCTCAATGCCACGGAGCGCAACACCGTGGATATCCACGTCTACGGAAGAGACCTGGTCGGGCTTA
>MGSR01000131.1:975-4712 GCA_001798565.1 Deltaproteobacteria bacterium RIFCSPLOWO2_12_FULL_60_16 | reverse complement strand
GTTTGGCTCTGAAAGCATTCGCGTCAGTCCGATTTGTAGAGCCAGTCCCTCTTGCGTCCACGCTGCGGTGCCGTTCTTAAGCACGAAGACATTGCGGTAGCCGATCTCCCGCAGGGTCGCGCCTGCCAGCGTCGAATGATCCCCCGTTGGGCAGGTAATGACTACCGGCCGATCGAGATCAGAAAGCGCGGCAGGAAATTTTTCTTCGAGCCAGCCGCGCGAGAGCCAGAGCGCTCCGGGAATATGGCCCCGGCCGTATTCCCGGCTGGCGCCGACATCGAGGATGACAGGCGAGTTACGCCCCGACAGTTCCGCTGCGAGCTCCTGGGCGCTGATGAAGCGGGCCGCGCCTCTGGCGCGCTCCAAGCCGGCTACGGGCTTCACGGGCCCTCCTGTCTCGATCTCCAGTCCGCTTTCTCGCCACGCCTCGACGCCTCCTCTGACAAAGTAGACATCGTAGAAGCCCATGGCTCGATACCAATAGGCGGCCATGACGGCACGCGCGCTCCGGTCGCACGCGAAGACGATGGTGCTTTGGCGCACGGCGATATAATCATCGGCCCGCTGTATCGCCTGCCCGCCGGGCACGCACTGGAAGCCGGGAATATGGCCGGCCGCGTATTCCTGCGCGGAGCGGACATCTAGGAGGTAGAGCGTTCTCCGCCCGCGTTGATCCATGAGCCTCCGGAGTTCCGAAACCGGCAGGGACGGTACTCTTTCGGATCGTGCAATCCGCCCGGCCTGCTCCTCGGCAAACTTTCGACTCATCTCCGACGGCCCTGCCGTCGCCCTGTCCGGCCCCTGTTCGAGCTCGAGGCCAGATAAGAGCCAGCCCATGGTTCCGTTCTTGAGGGCGCGGACGTTCTCCAGCCCCAGCAGGCGAAGCGTCTCGGTGCCGATGATGCCGCGCGTGCGGCCGGCGCAGTTGACCACGATGAGCCCGCCCGGCTCTTTCTTCAAGTCTCCCGCCCAGAGAACGAGATCGCCCCCGGGGACGTTTACCCCCTCGGGGATGCAAAAGCGCCCGTACTCTTCCGGGGTGCGCGCGTCCAGGACTCGGATCGCCTCGCCTCGCGCCATGCGGAGATGAAGCTCTCGAGGGTCGATCTCGGGAACCCCGCGCTTGCGATGGATCTCCTCCCCGAATCTCTTGCTCGGCACGTTGGTGCCCGTTACCGCCGGCTGGCCCGTCTCCATCCAGGCAGGGTAGCCCCCTCGCAGCAGGCACACGCTCTTGTACCCGTTGAAAGCCATGGTGGTCGCGGCAAGCCTCGCCCTCGCGCCGCGGTCGCCGACAACAATGATAGGAGTCTCGCGGACGGGAACCAGGTCCGCTATGCGAAACTCGATCTCGCGCCGCTGCAGTAATGTCGCGTTCGGGATGTGCCCTACGTTGTACTCCCCGGGCTCGCGGATATCGAGAAGGGCGTAGCTCTTCTCCGCTTCCGTCAAAGCCCTGAATTCCTCGATCGAAAGCTCGGCTACGTTCAGGGTCCCCATCGACGGGGTTATACGATGATCGGGAGAAATTTTAAAGCACCGCCCTTTAACTTGACGCGGGCTTTGGATAAGATCCGCTTCCATTGAGGCCGGAAGGAGGACGATCGATGTCGTACACGAGTTGGCGCGGGGTAGTCGGTCTGGTCAAGCCCACGATGAGAACGGGCTCGCTGGAGGAGCTCATCCGCCTGCTGCCTGAAGGGATCGGCGTGCTGCCGCTGTTTCTTAGAATTCAGCGGGGGACCGAGGAGGAATTTCGCGAGGTCCTCAAGGCGTTCGAAGAAAGAGTCAGCGAGCTCGCCGAGCTCAAAGTGGATCTCATACATCCCGAGGGGGCGCCCCCCTTTATGGTGCATGGCTACAAGGGAGAGGAGAGGATCGTCAGAGGGTGGGAGGGTAAATACAAGATCCCGATCTTTACGGCGGGGATGACCCAGGTGGAAGCGCTGCGCGTGCTCAAGGTTAAAAAGATTTTGGGCGTGACCTATTTTACCGGCAAGATCAACGACACCTTTTCGCGCTACTTTACCGAAGCCGGCTTCGAGGTGCTGGGGATGGAGGGGATTCCCGTCGCCTTCGAGGATGTCGGCAGGCTCTCCTCCCAGGAGGTCTACGCCCATACCCGGAAGGCCTTTTTAAAGCATCCCGGCGCGGCCGCCATTTATATGCTGGGGTCGGGCTGGCGCACGCTGGATATCATCGGCCTGCTGGAGCAGGACCTCGAAGTGCCGGTGGTTCATCCGGTGCCGGCGCGCGCCTGGGCGATTCAAAAAAGGCTGCACGTCAGGCAGCCGGTCAAAGGATACGGGCGGCTGCTGGAGGAGATGCCGTAAAGAAAAAACTCAGAAGCGGCCTTCCTTCTCCAATTTTCTCACGAACCTGTCGTCCACCAGATCTTCCGCCTTGAGGCGGCGAATCTTTTCGTTGGTAGGACCCAGGAGCCGGATCAGGTTGCGAATTCCTTCGACGTTCGGGTAGATGCGCCGTTCGTAAAAAGTGACCAGGCTGCTGTAGCCCTGTGCCGAGTCCTCGACGCGCGGCAGGCGAAGACCTCTGGCGAGACTCTTCATTACCATGGGCCTGTTCCCGGGCTCCTGGATAAAGGCGATAGATTCCACCAGGGCCCGCAGAATATTCTCCACGATATCCGGCGAAGAGGCGATAAGGCTGCGCCTCGTCAGGACGCCGGTCCCTTGATAGGGAATAGGGAGCCTGGCGAGGTCCGCGAGGACGGGATAACCCTGGCCCTGGAGCATGGAGGCGAACGTATAGCCCATCTGTGCCCCGTCGATGGTCTCCGACATGATCGCCTGGGCCCGCACCGAGTCGTTGCCCACGATCCGTATGGTAATCCCATCCCGCTTAGGCTCCAGCCCCCAGTGCTCGAGCGCCAGCATCGTGAAGACCCAGCTCCCTCCGCTCGCGCTGCTGACGCCGAGCGTCTTCCCTTTTAAATCGGACGGGCCCTTGATCTTGGGCGATACGACGATGGCGCCGGTGAGCTTGTTGATCAGCCCGGCGACAAACACGGCATCGCTTCCCTCCGCGACGGCGCCCAGTGTGGCGCCTGTAACGGATCCCACGTGGAGCTGGGATTCCCCGGAGGCGAGCGCAGCCATACCGATCGGACCGCTGCGCACATGGACGAATCTCACATCCAATCCGTACTTGCGGAAAAATCCCTGATCCTGGGCGACGAAGACTGCTCCCTCCCGCTCGCTGAAGGCCCCGGTCGTCATGAGTATCCTGGTGAGGGGTGCAGCGGCCTCGGAGGGCTGCGATTGGAAGGCGAGCAAAAGAAGGAGGGCAAGGATGGAGCAACCTAGTTGAGTTTTCATGGAGCAGACCCCCTTAGGATTGAGCCTGGAAGTAATCTCAGGTTATTCGAAAGCACGGTTGGGCGTCAAGCGCTCCGCCGGGCAATCGTGGGAACCCTTAAGATTGACAGAATCATTTATGCTGGTAATGTTCCTAATTGTTTATCGGGAGGTTCGCCATGGCGAGAGTACAGGTGCGAAAGGGAATGCCCAGCGTACAGCTGACGCGGGAAGAGTTCGAGAAGCGGTTTCGCGACCGTTTCTACGACCCGGCCTTTCATGCGGTCGAGGGCGAGATTCAAAGACTCGTCGAGCTGGCGTGGGAAGGGTACGATAAGTACCGGAAGAGTCCGCGCGCGCGGCCGGCCGGAAGGGGGTTTGCCGAGCCTAACTTCAGGCTGCCCGTGGAGTGGCTCGAGA
>MGSR01000131.1:0-913 GCA_001798565.1 Deltaproteobacteria bacterium RIFCSPLOWO2_12_FULL_60_16 | reverse complement strand
CTGCTCGTCAACGGCTCGTCACGCAGCGATCAGAGCTGTCCGGGAGAGATGTCGAAGACATTTCGCCTGGTCACTATGGCCAGACAGGTCATCGAAAAGGAGAAGGGATTCGAGGCGGATTTCCTCGATTTGAGCCGGCTCACCTCGGAGTACGGACGTATCATCTACCCGTGCAAGGCCTGTGTTTCGACGGCGATGCCGCTGTGCAACTGGCCCTGCTCCTGCTACCCGAACCATGCCATGGGTCAGGTGGGCGATTGGATGGCGGAGATCTACCCGCGCTGGGCGGCGGCGCACGGCGTCATGATCGTCTGCCCGGTGAACTGGTATCAGGCGCCGAGCTCGCTCAAGCTCATGAT
The DNA here is from genome assembly GCA_001798565.1 of Deltaproteobacteria bacterium RIFCSPLOWO2_12_FULL_60_16. Taxonomy (GTDB): domain Bacteria; phylum Desulfobacterota; class Binatia; order UBA9968; family UBA9968; genus UBA9968. The sequence continues at coordinate 554 of MGSR01000131.1, read as the reverse complement.
CGACCGCTTGGTGTGCGCCGACGGCGGGAATCCGGACCCGACATCGACCGGAGGGAAGAACCCGGTTCGGGCAAAGGAGTTGGAGCTCAAGGGCTGGCATTATCCGAAGCATCTGGCAGGACGCGTCTTTTCCGTCGTGGTTCACGGCGATGCGGCCGGGGTGGAGAACCTGCGGCGCATACTCACCGACTGGCTGACCGACATCGGGCTCATCCCGGCCGGCCAGAGCGCGCTGCTGGGTAGCTACATCGGCTACTACGAGCCTTACGCGACCAGCCACGACGACCTGGACCAGGAGAAGGATTTCCACCAAGAGGTGCGCAACGCCGCCGCCAGCCTGGTGAGCGCGGTGAAGCTGCTGCGCCGGGGCGAGCTCAAGCAGCCGGATGCGTCGCTCAGCGACCCGCGGCAGAAGTAAGAGGGTATTGAAAAACCCTGTTGCAGTCCGGTCAGAAGGGGTCGCTCGGGGACTCGCCTCACGCGCCGAAAGCAATAGGGTCGCTCGGGGACCTGGTTCGCTCCCCGAAAGCAATAGTGCAGTGGTTAGTCCGAAC
>MGSR01000130.1 GCA_001798565.1 Deltaproteobacteria bacterium RIFCSPLOWO2_12_FULL_60_16 | reverse complement strand
GATTTGCTGCAGCCACGCGAAGTGGGACCAGGAAGCCTCCCTGCATGAAAAGGTCCCTTTCTATTGCATCGATGTCTGCGTCGGTCCCTATGAGACCCTGACCGAGGAACGACTGAACTACGTTGTGAAGCAGTTGCATGACAGCATTGAGGGGATGGAGAAGACCACCGGGAGAAAGTACGACGACGAGAAACTCATCGCCGCGGTCCACAACGAGTGCCGCAGCACCTCCCTTTGGGCTGAGATCTGCACGCTCAATAAGGCGATTCCGGCCCCTTTGGACGAGAAGACGATGTTTTCGCTCTACGTGCTCGCCACGCTCCAGCGCTCTTCCAAGAAAATCGCTGATTTTTACGAGGAGCTGCGCGACGAGGTCAAGGACCGGGTCGCGCGCGGAATCGCTGCCGTGCCTTACGAACGCTGCCGGATCATCACCGACACGCAACCTCCCTGGGGCTTTCTCAAAATTTACCGCTACATGGAGCAGTTCGGCGTTGTCTCCGTGGGCTCCCTTTACACCTTCGGTCTGGAAGGGATCTTTGGCGAGCAGGAAGACGGGAGCTGGGGACCGCGAAAAACGCCGCAGCAGTTGGGAATCAAAATCAAGAACCGCGACGAGGCGCTGAGAATTACCGCCGACTGGAACCTTTCACGCCCGCAGTGGCAGCATTTTTATGACCCGCGGATCAAGACTCGCATGATGCTCAGGATAGTCAATGAGTGGAAGCTCAACGGCGTGATCCTCCATCTCAATCGCGGCTGTGAAGGGCTGACCGTGGGGAGCTCGGAAAATCGCCTGGGTTTAATTAAAGCGGGGGTGCCGGTCATGACCTACGAGGGCAACATGGCCGACGAGAAAGAGTTCGACGAGCGGCGCACGGTGTCCCGCATCGAATCATTTATGGAAACGTTGGGCCTGGAACAGATTGAAGCCGACCGCGCGGCACAGGCAGCGTCATGAAGGAAAGGTTCAATACGTTCAGGCAGTTCAACGCGTTTTAACGATTTGACTGTCCTAAGCTCTGGGTAGGGAAAGGAGGAGCGTTGTGATTACAGCCGGGATAGATGTTGGCGCCAAGACCGTAAAGGTGGTCCTCATGGAGGATGGGAAGATCAAGGCCAAGGCCAAAGTCCTTAGCGGATTCGATCAGGAAGAATCGGCCAAGGCGGCTCTAGGGCAGGCGTTGATGGAAGCTGGTCTTTCACGTGAGGCTATCGGGTCCATTGTCACCACCGGCAACGGGAGAAAGGCGATCTCGTATGCAACAGACGATGTGACGGAGGCGCGGGCGGCCGCGCTTGGGGCTGTCTTTCTTTATCCCTCGGCCCGAACGGTGATCGATGTGGGGGCGGAAGAGTCCAGGGCGATCAAGTGCGACCCAAGCGGGAAAGTTCTCGATTTCGCCGTCAATGAGAAGTGCGCCGCCGGCTCGGGGGCTTTTACCGAGGCTATGGCGCGCGCCCTCGAGGTTCCATTAGAGGAGTTGGGTCCTCTCTCCCTCCGGTCTACTCAGACCATCCCGATGAACGCGCAGTGCACCGTATTTGCCGAGTCGGAGGTGGTCTCGCTGATTCACTCAAAGACGCAGAAGGCCGATATCGCCCGGGCCGTGCATGACGGATTGAGCAGCCGGGTGGTCGCCATGGTGCGGCGGGTGGGGCTGGATCCCGAGCTTGTGTTGGTTGGAGGAGTAGCCCACAACCCTGGCTTCGTAGAATCCTTTAAGAGGACCGTCGGGCTGGATAACGTTCGCACGGCTGAGGAGCCTGAGTTTGTGGCCGCTATCGGAGCGGCTCTGACGGCCGGTTAGTAGAACGAAAGGAGTTGTTATGGCGGAGATGCAGGAATTCTGGAGATGGACGGAGTACAACTGGCGCCACCCCGAAATGGACTGGCGGCAGGGCAAGAGGATCGCATCGGGCATCGATGTGGGCTCAGTGAGCTCTCAAGCTTTGGTTCTCGTGGATGGGCAGATATTCGCCTTCAGCAACCTGCGCACCGGAAGCAACAGCCCCGACAGTGCGCATAAGGCGATCAATGGCGCCTTGAAGGACACGGGGATGGAGCTGAACAATATCAAATATACCGTAGGTACGGGATACGGCCGCGTCAATGTCCCGTTTGCCAACCGGGCCATCACCGAGATCGCCTGCCACGCCCGCGGCGCCAACTTTATGGCCGGACCCAAGGTTCGCACCGTGCTCGACATGGGAGGGCAGGACTGCAAGGCCATTCATTGTGACGAGCGCGGCAAAGTGTCGAACTTTCTGATGAACGACAAGTGTGCGGCCGGCACGGGCAGGGGGATGGAGGTGATGGCAGACCTGCTGTCCATTCCCATCAAAGATATCGGCGATCTTTCCTATCAGGTGGATCAAGAGCCCCAGCCGGTGAGCAGCACCTGCGTGGTCTTCGCCAAGTCGGAAGCGCTCGGCCTGATGCGCTCCGGCTGGTCCAAGAACATGGTTCTGGCCGCCTACTGCTCGGCGATGGCCCATCGCGTCAGCCTGCTTCTCGGGCGGATCGGGGTCGAGGATCAGTTCTTTATCACCGGAGGAATCGCCAAGAACCCGGGTGTGGTAAAGCGCCTTGAGAAAGAGCTGGGCATCCAGGCGGTCAAGAGCCAGTATGACAGCCAGATTGCCGGCGCCCTGGGAGCGGCGCTCTTTGCCGACACGCTGCTGCAGAAAGGCGCGTAGTGATCGCCAATTACGGCTATAAGGACGGCTCCGGCGAGTTCTTTATCAGCATCGATACCGACAGGTGTAACAGCTGCGGGGAGTGCGTTCCCGCGTGTCCCCCGAAGGTGCTGGAGATGGCCACGGACGAGTACGATCCGCTGTCGGAAAAAACCGTTGCGACTGTAAGGGAAGAGGAAAGGAAAAAAATTAAGTATACTTGCGCCCCGTGCAAGCCGGCAAGCGGGCGCGGGGCGCTGCCCTGCATGGCTGCGTGCGAGCCGGGAGCCATTGCCCATTCCTGGTGAGAGATGCATCCAATGGATGAGATTCCTCGGGGAACGCGTCTTCGGCTGCGGCCGATGGGTCAGTGCTTTAACCGGGGCTCTCTACTCCTACGTCCGCAGCCTCATTCGCGCTCCCCTCGCGCCATTCCTCTGACCCTTAGGTGGTGAGAGATGAGCCAGGTCAGCTTAACCATCGACGGCGCCCAAGTGACGGCGCAGTCAGGTGCGTCCCTCCTTGAGGCGGCCCGCAGCGCGGGCCTCTATATTCCCGGCCTTTGCTCCCATCCCAGTCTTCCCCCGGCGCGCGGAAAAACCGCTCTTCCCGCGATCTGGCGGGATGGCCACGTTATTCAGGGCGACGTATCCGGCTCTATGGAGTTCGGCGGCTGCGGGTTATGCTCGGTCGAGGTGGATGGCGAGCTTGTCTCGGCCTGCGCCACGTCGGCGGGTGAAGGGCTGCAGGTTCAGAGCCAAACTCCCCGGGCAAAAGCCCGGCGGCAGGAGCGGCTGGCGGAAATTCTCGCGGACCACCCTCACGCCTGCCTTCTTTGCCCGAACAGAGAGGGATGCGACCGCATCGCCTGTTCCTTTAATGTGCCCGTGCCCGAGCGCTGCTGCGTCAAGTTTTCGAATTGCGAGCTGCGCCGGGTAGCCGATTACATCGGCATCAAGCCGGATAGTCCGCGCTACGTTCCCCGTGATCTTCCGATTGTTCAGGACGATCCGCTCTTTACGCGCAACTACAACCTGTGCATCGGCTGCACCCGCTGTGTGCGAGTTTGCGCCGAGGTGCGGGGAGTGGAGGCTCTCGGGTTTGCGATAGCCGGCGGCCGCGTCGTGGTGGGGACTACGGCGTCCTCCTTGCCCGAGTCGGAATGTAAATTCTGCACCGCCTGCGTCGAAGTCTGTCCGACCGGGGCGCTCATGGACAAACCCGCCGACGCCGCACCAGGCGCCGCCAAAGAGCGATCTCTGGTCCCTTGCCGGTCGGCCTGTCCGGCGGGCGTCGACATCCCCCGCTACGTTCGGCTGATCGCTCAGGGCAAATACGACGAAGCGGTCTCCGTGATCCGGGAGAAGGCCCCGTTCCCGGCGGTTCTTGGTTATGTCTGCTTTCATCCGTGCGAAAATGTCTGCCGGCGCGGCAAGGTGAACGAGCCGATCGCTATATGCGGTCTCAAGCGTTTTGCCGCTGACCACGCCGCGCCCGGCAGCCAGGCGGCGGCAGGAGTCGAAGAGCCCAAGCGGAAGAGGGCTGCGGTTGTAGGCTCAGGACCGGCTGGTCTGACAGCGGCTTACTATCTCCGGGGTAAAGGCCATGGCGTGACGGTTTTCGAAGCGGCCTCCGAGCCCGGGGGAATGCTCCTCTACGGTATTCCCCGTTATCGCCTCTCCTATGACGTGGTGCGGCGGGATATCAACGAGATTTTGGCGCGGGGTATAGAGCTTCGAACCAACACTCCCGTGGGCCCGGCCTCCGGCCTCTCGCTCGCTAAACTTCGCGGCGAATACGATGCCGTCTTTGTGGCCGTCGGCGCTCAGATGAGCAAAAGGATCAAGATCGAGGGCAGCGAGCGCCAAGGGGTTCTCTGGGGCCTGGACTTTTTGCGCGAGGTCAACCTCGGCTCGTGGCCGGGAGCGCCATTGGGGAGGGTCGTGGTGATAGGTGGAGGCAACGTGGCCATAGATGTGGCGCTGACCGCAAGGCGTCTGGGGGCTACAGAGATACAGATCGCCTGCCTTGAATCACGCGCTGAGATGCCGGCCTTCGAGTCGGAGATCGCGCAGGCGTGCGAAGAAGGCGCGGTTCTCCAACCTTCGTGGGGGCCGAAGCGGGTTCTGGTGAACGGGAAGGTGACTGGCATCGAGCTGGTTCGCTGCACCCGGGTCTTCGACGAGTCGGGGCGCTTCAATCCCTCCTTTGACCCGTCGGTCACCACCGTGATCGAGGCGGACACGGTGATCCTGACTATCGGCCAGAGCACGGATTTCTCCTTCCTGGAGGAGGGTGAGAAGGATTTGAGGACGGAAAGGGGAACCATCCGGACGGATCAGACGACTTTTGCCACGCCGCAGCCGGGAGTCTTCGCCGGCGGCGAAGCGGCGAGCGGTCCGTCCTCGGTCATCCAGGCAATCGCCGCCGGACGGAAAGCGGCGGCCTCGATCGACCGCTATCTCGGCGGTGATGGGATTTTTGCCGAGGGCGACAAACAGGAGGCCGAGCCTTGGATCGGCCGCGATGGAAAATTCGCCTCCTGGCCGCGCGCGGCCATGCCGCGCCTTTCTCCTAACCAGTGTCTGGGGAGCTTTGAGCCCATCGAGCTGGGCTTTGACGAGGCGATGGCTCTGAGGGAAGCCGGGCGCTGCCTCAGGTGCAACCTGAGACTTGAGCTTGGCGCGCCGGTGCTGCCGCCCGAGCCATGGTTGAAATTCGATCCGGAGCATGTTTCCGGCGCGCCGCGGAGCGAGGGGGTCTACCAGCTTCTGGACGAGGGCAAGCGGATCCTTCGGATCGCCGGCACGGCAGACCTGCGTCAGGCCCTCGAGGAGCAGCTGGCCGGTAATCCCGACGCGCGCTATTTCATTTATGAAAAGGCGCCCATGTACACCCAGCGGGAAAGCGAGATGCTACAGCACTTTCTCCAGGAGCACGGCCGCCTTCCCGCCGGCAACGACCTCGGAGACGAGCTGTTTTAGACCTCTTATCGCTCACTGAAGCTATGTCCGCAAAAAGAAGTGATCGCCGGCAACGACCTCGGAGACGAGCTGTTTTAGACCTCTTATCGCTCACTGAAGCTATGTCCGCAAAAAGAAGTGATCG
>MGSR01000129.1:5182-5340 GCA_001798565.1 Deltaproteobacteria bacterium RIFCSPLOWO2_12_FULL_60_16 | reverse complement strand
GGGCCGCTACCCCGTCCTCCCCGATGCTGCTCACTCCAACGGTCAGGGCCTGCCAGCAACCTCTCTACCCCTACGTCTGCGCTCTGCAACCTTGCCCCCTTCGGAGCCACCACCACCCTCTTTTCCCAGGGACCTTCCTGTCCTCGTATACGAACATC
>MGSR01000129.1:0-5165 GCA_001798565.1 Deltaproteobacteria bacterium RIFCSPLOWO2_12_FULL_60_16 | reverse complement strand
ACTCTCTGCGAGCCGAGGATAGCAGCATCGACTGTTTGAGCCCGTATTTGTCTTATTGGCGAGTTTCGATGCTGCCCGAGGCAAGCAGTTAGAGTTCCAGCCGACGAGACGGTGAGCCAAGAGGATAGGGAGGTCGCAAGCATCTCTATTGCATCGCGCCCGAAAGGCGGTTCCGATCTGAATGTCAGTGCGCGGCCGGAAGGCTCTCTTCCCTGAGACGCACTTGCGCCGCGGCCGAAGGCGCGTTCACCAAGGGGCCAAGGGAGTCTTGACAGGGAACGGGCGGCCTACTAGATTTCCCAGACGATCATGGCGAGCTTAGAGATCATTGAAACCGGGAGGAGATATGGCGTCATCAAGCCGAGCCGGCATGCCTGCCTTTGACGACCCCAAGCTCGACGCGCTGAAGCGCACGCTGGTCACTGCCTGCCACATCCTCGATCGGGAGGGCATCGCGGACGGCTACGGGCACGTGAGCGCCCGCGTGCCGGGCGCGGCGGCGTTCCTGACCCTCGCCAACGTGAGCCCGGGTTGCGCCACGGTGGAGCGTCTGATCATGCTCGATTTGGAAGGGCGATATCTGGGCGGGGCGGAGAGCCCGCCGAATGAGTGGCCGATTCACGCATGCATACTAAAAGCCCGCCCGGAGATCATGAGCGTGGCGCATACGCACTCGAAGTGGAGCACGATTTTCAGCGTGCTCCCGATCAAGCTCAAGCCCATACACCACTACGGCAAGTTTCTTTCCGCCGACGGCCCGCCTGTGTATGAAGGTGTTGGCCTGGTGCGAACGGTGGAGCGCGGCAATGAATTGGCGGCTGTGCTGGGAAACGGGCCTGCGGTCCTGATGCGCGCCCACGGCGACGCCGTGGTCGGCGAAAGCGTCGAGCAGGTGATCGAGCGTACGACGCGACTCGCCATGCTCGGCGAGTGGAATCATTTGGCGCTGCTCCATGGCGAGCCGAAATACTTAACCGCCGGGGAGCTTGAAGTCTACAATGCCGATCAACGATTCCCGATGCGCGGCTGGGAGTACTTTGTCAGCCGGCTGGGGGGCCGGCGTTAGCGTCCGGACGATCGAAGACTGAAGGCTCTGCTCCACGACCCCGAGGATGGATATGGCGAAGCTGACTTTGAGTTTTATTTCCGCTTTCAACGAGCGCGTTGAGCCCTTGATGGACGGCACGGTCCAGCCGGAGGGGCTGGAGCTTATCCCCACCTATTCGCCCCCGTCGGAGACCTTCTGGCGGCAGCTCAAGTTTCAGGAATTCGAGGCCGGGGAGATGTCGATGTCGTCCTACCTGATAGCCCGCTCGCGCGGCATCGAGATGATCGCCCTGCCGGTCTTTCCCAGCCGGCGGCTGTTTCACACCGAGGTCGCGATTCACGCCGATGCCGGCGTGCGGGAGCCGGGCGATCTCGCCGGCAAGCGTTTCGGGGTGGGCGAGTACCAGCAGACCGCGGCGCTCTGGCAGCGGGGAATCCTCGAGCATGACTTCGGCGTCTCCCAATTCAAGGTGCACTGGTATATGGAGAGGAGCGAGGAGCTGAGCCACGGCGGGGCGACCGGATTTACGCCGCCTGCCGGCATCTCCTTCCAGCGCATCCCGCCCGAGAAGAGTCTGGCCTCGATGCTGGTGAGTCACGAGCTGGATGCGGCGTCGCTGATCGGGCCGTGGACGAGAGCGCCGAGCGTCATCGATCGCTCCAGCCGCATTCCCGGCAGCGGCGGGGATTGGGGCAAGGTAAAACCGTTGTTTCCGGACCGCATGGCCGAGGGGCGCCGCTTCTTTAAGAAGTACGGCTTCATCCCGGTAAACCATGCCTACATCATTCGCGGCGACATTCATCGGAAATATCCCTGGGTCGCCTTCAACCTGTACGCCGCTTTTCTCAAGGCCAAGGCGCTGGCCCAGGAGAAGCTCGTCGAGCGCATCCCGTCGGCGCTCTTTTTCGGCCGGGAGTATCTCGCCACGACCAGGGAGATCTTCGGCGAAGACCCCTTTCCTTACGGCGTCAAGGCCAACCGCTCCATGCTCGAGACCTTGATCGCCTACTCGCACGAGCAGGGACTGACGCCCGCAAAGATGAAGGTCGAAGAGCTGTTCGCGGAGAGCACGCTCGACCTGTGAGGAGCGCGATGGCGACTTGCTCCAGGGCTCATTTCCTTCGCGAGAGTCATCAGGCGGCTACCGGCGGATGATCGATTTTTTTTCGCCCACAGGTCCGTTTGAATCCCAGACGCTCAGGCTCGTCGCCGAGGCGCAGCAGGGAGGCGGCGACGTCTTCGACATCGCCCGTCTGTGCCGCACTCTCGAGCCGGGCGACAAGGAAGGATGGGAGCGCGCCTGGCTCGGGCTTGCCGGGGCCATGGAGGCCAAGGCCGGGCGGGAGCTCGAGCTGGGCCACAGGCGGACCGCCATGCAGAGCTTTTTCCACGCCAACCAGTACTACCGGATGTCGGATGTCTTTCTCACCGCGGACGACCTGGCGACGAAAAAAGCTCGCTTCCTCAAATGCCAGGAGAACTTTCGCGCCGGGGCGGGGCTGCACCTGCCGCCGATCGAGACGATCACCGTGCGCTGCGGCGGCGAGCAGTACGACGGTTATTTCTGCCATCCGGCCAATCCCGCTCCCGGAGGGTGGCCGGCGGTTTTTCTCGTCGGCGGGGCGGACGCGTTCGCCGAGGAGATCTTTTTCAGCGGCAGGCAGGTTCTCGAGCGCGGCTGGGCGCTGCTGCTGGTCGATACCCCGGGACGGGGCTCGTCGCTCTACGTCAAGGGGATTCCCACGCGCCACGATTACGAGGCGCCGGTGCAGGCCTGTGTCGACTATCTCGCCGCGCGGCCGGAGGTGGATGCGGGGCGGATCGCGCTGATCGGCATCAGCATGGCGGGATACTACGCGCCTCGGGCCGCCGCCTTCGACCGGCGCGTCAAGGCGCTCGTTTGCTGGAGCGGCTGCTACAGCGTGCTCGACGACCTGTACCTGTTCTGCGAGCACCTGCAGCCGACGCTTAGGCGGCTGCTTGGAGGGGTGAGCGACGCGGAGGCGCGCGAGAGGCTCAGGGCGTTCACGCTCGAGGGGGTGGCCGGGCGGATCACCTGCCCGACGCTGATCACCCACGGCGCCGCCGACCGGCTCATGAGCGTCGAGGGCGCGAAGCGTCTCTTCCAGGCGATCGGGAGCGCGGACAAGACGCTCAAGATCTACGAGGATCCCGAAGCCGGCGGGACCGTCCACTGCAGCCACGACTACTGGGCGCACAACGTGCCGTTTATGCTGGATTGGCTGGAGGAGCGGCTGTAAAGCAAGCGCAATTAGTGCGTTTGCTTTGGAGCAATGGAGCAGTGGAACAGTAGAGCGATGAATCGGGAATCAAAGTGCTCCATTGCGGTCCAATGTTCTAATGCTCAATTGTCGCAAAATTAAACGGGTTTGTATTAGTCCGCGTCATTCGTCGAAACCGTACAGGACGGCGGGGTTGTCGACGAGAATTTTCTTCCTGACTTTTTCCTCCGGGGCAAATTCGCAGAGCAGGTCGATGAGATCGCCGTCGTTGGCGGTCTGGCCCGGGACAAAGATATTAGAATGGGGCCAATCCGTCCCCCAGATGACGCGGTCCGGAGCGGCCTCGATCACGGCGCGCGCGAAGGGTATTACCTCAATGTAGGGAAGCCCGGGGTAAGAATCGACTCTTGCGTTGCAGATCTTGTCGGCGCCGCTGACCTTCACCCAGAATCGATCCCCTTTTAAAAGGTCCAGGAGCAGTTGGAAGGCCGGCTGGTTCAAGCCTGCAGCCGGATCGATGCGGGCTATGTGGTCGAAGACCACGGGCAGCTTAAGGGCGCGGAGGCGCTTCTCGTGTTCGAGCAGGTTCTTGGGATCGATATGGAGATCCACGGACCAGGCGAAATCGGCGATTCCTTCCACGACCCTGTCGAAGACATCGATGGCGATATTTCCCCTGGGCCTGTCGAGCAGATTGAAGCGCACTCCGCGGATGCCGCCTTCGTGGAGCTTCTTAAGGTCGCTCCGGCTCGCCTTGTCATCGGCGCGCCCGACGCCGCGAAAGCGGCCGCCGCTCCTCTCTATGGCGTCCAGGGTGACGGAATTGTCGAGACCATGAACGCTCGGCTGGACGACTACGCCGCGCTCGATGCCGATGACCGCGGACATGTTGAGAAAGTGCTCGAGCGCCGCCGCCGGCGGCGTGTACTGGCGCGTCGAGGCGAAAGGGAAATTGTCCGGCGGCCCGAAGATGTGAAAGTGAGTATCGCAGGAATGGGGCGGCGGCGTGAAGCCGGGCTTGCGCGGATTGGGATCCGGCGGCATGCAGGTGCGCATGGGTTTCCCTAGCGCAGGCCGCGCACGGACCAGGCCTTGGCTCCGAGCGTAAACGGCCGGTCGGGCCCTTTGCCGAGCACTCTTTCACGCACCCGCAAGCGCAAAGCCTCCTGCTTATCAGGAGCAAGACCCTCAAGGTAAGAAGAAGAGGGGCCTTGACCTCGGACAAGCGGCTTCCAGTAGCCGTCGAAAGATTCAAACTCGGGCGCAATAACCAGCACAGTTTCCTCCATGCTGCTAAAGCCGCTTTCGACCCAAAGAGCCGAGAGCTGTCCCTGGGCGTAAGCCCGGATATCCCGCGCCCCCTTAGCCGCCGGATCGAGTTCCGCCGCACTGTCCCAGAAAATAGTATGCAATGGGTCGTCGTCGCGGCTCCAGACGCAAGCCGCTACGGTTCCGCCTGTGCGCGTCACTCTGCGCATTTCGCTGATCGCTCTCCGGACATCCGGAATGAACTGGATCACGAGCAGAGACAGGCATTTGCTGAAGGAGCCGTCGGGATAGGGGAGAGTTAGAGCGTTGCCGACATCAAAGCTTATGCGCGGGTCGCTCGTCCGGGAGCGGGCGTGCTCGATAAAGGCCGCCGACGGGTCGATCCCGACGATTTCGCCTCGACGTGTTAAAGCCGCGGCGGTGAACGCCACCGCCCCGGTGCCGCAGCCGACATCGAGCAGCCGTTCGCCGTCCTCGACGCCGGCAAATTCAATAAAGGGTCGCGCCAGCATCCGGCTGAAGCGGCCGGTGTTGCGGTCATAGGCCTCAGCATTGGCGAACTTGCCGGTGATCTTCATGGGAGTGATCCGTCAAGTAGAAAACGG
>MGSR01000128.1:17482-17633 GCA_001798565.1 Deltaproteobacteria bacterium RIFCSPLOWO2_12_FULL_60_16 | reverse complement strand
CAGGAGAATTTGTTGTTCATCTGGATCGGCGCCTTAAGTTGCGAAGAAGAGCCCGGCAGGAAAACTCCGAAGCTACGTAGAGGCTGCCTGGGCCGGCTTCTTGCGGCCGCTCTTTCCCTTTTCCTTAGATCCTGCTTGCCTTCCCTTTTTC
>MGSR01000128.1:17097-17393 GCA_001798565.1 Deltaproteobacteria bacterium RIFCSPLOWO2_12_FULL_60_16 | reverse complement strand
GCCGATTTTCACGATGCGCGTGTAACCGCCCGGGCGGTCTTTGTAGCGAGGGGCGAGGGTATCGAACACCTTGTGCACCACGGCCTCGTCTTGAACGATGCCGAGGGCCTGGCGACGGGCATGGAGGCTCCCTTGCTTCCCCAGACCGATCACCCTGTCCGCCCAGCCCCTGAGTTCCTTGGCCTTGGGGTCCGTGGTCTGAATACGCTCGTGGCGAAACAACGAGGTCACCAGGTTGCGCATCAGGGCGCGGCGGTGACTGGGGCTGCGGTTGAGTTTCCTTCCGGTCTTTAAAT
>MGSR01000128.1:0-17063 GCA_001798565.1 Deltaproteobacteria bacterium RIFCSPLOWO2_12_FULL_60_16 | reverse complement strand
CGCGCAGGATCTCCTTGATCTCGTTGAGCGATTTGTGCCCGAAGTTCTTGGTTTTCAACATCTCCTGCTCGCTCTTCTGCACCAACTCCCCGATATACTTGATGTCCGCATTTTGCAGGCAATTCTGCGACCGGACCGAAAACTCCAGCTCGTCCACGCTGCGAAAGAGATTCTCGTTGAGCGGCGTGGCGGGCGATTCCTCGCGCGCGGCGCGCTCAGGCTCCTCGTCGAAATTGATGAAAATCTGGAGCTGGTCCTGCAGGATCTTGGCCGCGTAGGCGACCGCGTCGTCGGGCTTGATGCTCCCGTCCGTCCATACCTCGAACACCAAGCGGTCATAGTCCGTTCGCTGTCCCACGCGGGCATTCGTAAGATGGAAGTTGACCTTCTGAATAGGAGAAAAAATGGAGTCTATGAAGATCGTATCCACCGGAGCGCCCTCTTCCTTGTTCCTCTCGGCCAGCACGTAACCCCGGCCCATCTTGGCGACCATCTCCATGTCCAGCTTCCCTTCCCGCGACAGGGTGGCGATGTGCTGCTCGGGGTTGAGAATCTCCACGCCGGGGCCGGCGGCAATGTCCTTCGCCTGGATGGTCCTGGGGCCTTTGGCCTCGATCTTGAGGGTCTGCTGCTCCGTGTCGTGCAGCTTGAGTCGCACTTCCTTGAGATTGAGGATAATGTCGGTTACATCCTCGGTAATCCCCGGAATCGTGGAAAACTCGTGGAGGATCCCCTTGATCCTGACGGACACGATCGCCGCCCCCATCAGCGACGAGAGCAGTATCCTCCTCAGAGAATTGCCGACGGTTTGCCCAAATCCCCGTTCGAAAGGTTCCGCGTAAAACTTGCCGTAGACCGGCGTGAGGTCCTTATCGTCTACTTCTAGCTTCTTGGGTTTAATCAAATCGGTCCAATGCTTGTGCATAGCATCTCCCAAAAGTTGTACAGATTTATTTCGAGTAAAGTTCCACAATCAGCTTCTCGTTGATCGGCGCCGTGATGTCGCTGCGCGCGGGTAGGAGCTTGATCCTGCCGCTAAAGCCCTCGCGGTCGACATCCGCCCACTCCGGTACGCCGCGCCTCTGGGCGCCGTCCAGGGCGGAGACGACCCTTCCCATCTGTCGACTCCGTTCTTTCACCGAAACCACATCCCCCGCCCGGACGAGATAGGAGGGAATGGTGACGCGCTTGCCGTTCACCAGAATATGGCCGTGCCGCACCAGCATGCGCCCATCGGCCCGGGAGCTGGCAAAACCCATGCGGTAGGTCACATTATCCAGCCGCCGCTCCAAAAGCACCAGGAGCGCTTCCCCGGTAATCCCTTTAAGCCTTTCCGCCATGGCAAAGGTGCGGCGGAATTGGTTTTCCAAAAGGCCGTACATGCGCTTGACCTTTTGCTTCTCCCTCAATTGGATGCTGTATTCAGAAAACTTCGGCCTGGCCTGACCGTGCTGCCCGGGCGGGTAGTTCCTGCGCTCGATGGCGCACTTGTCCGTATAGCAGCGCTCCCCCTTGAGAAAGAGCTTCAGGTTTTCCCGCCGGCATAGCCGGCATACGGATCCAGCGTATCTAGCCAATGACTCCTCCTTTACACCCTTCTCCGCTTGGGCGGGCGGCATCCGTTATGCGGGATCGGGGTTACGTCTTTGATCAGACTGATATTGAAGCCGGCCGCCTGAAGAGAACGGAGCGCTGATTCCCTTCCCGCCCCGGGCCCGCGAACAAAAACCTGCACCGTGCGCACGCCGTGGTCCATGGCCTTTCTGGCTGCATTGTCCGCCGCCTGTTGCGCGGCGAAAGGAGTCCCTTTGCGGGAGCCCTTAAAGCCCATGGTGCCGGCGCTGGACCACGAGATGACGTTGCCCTGGTAGTCGGTGACGGTGATGATCGTGTTGTTGAAAGTGGAATGAATATGGACAACGCCCTCGGAGATGTTCTTTCTTCCCCGCTTCTTGCGCGCCGCCGCCTTCTCCGCCGCCTTTCCTTCTTCCTGCCCTTCCACTTTCTTCTCTGTCTTCTCCGCGCTCTTTTCGTCGTCCTTTGCCATCATGCCTCTCCCTATTTTCGATTTTAGATTTTGGATTTTAGATTAACCCAAAATCGGCAATCCAAAATCCAAAATTGCACCATTACCCTTTCATCGGAGCGGGCTTTTTCCCGGCCACGGTCTTACGCGGCCCTTTTCGAGTGCGCGCGTTGGTATGGGTCCTCTGCCCCCGGACCGGCAAGCCCTTGCGGTGTCTCAAGCCGCGATAAGAGCCCATATCGACGTGGCGCTTGATGTTCATCGATATATCGCGCCTGAGATCCCCCTCCACTTTTTGCCCCTGATCGATGATCTGGCGGATCTTCACCACCTCATCGTCGGTCAGGTTGTCGGTCTTGGTATCCAGCGAGATCCCAGCCGCCTGAAGAATCTTCTTGGAACTGTTTCTCCCTATCCCGAAAATATAGGTGAGCGCGATCTCCATTCTTTTGTTCCTGGGTAAATCGACCCCTGCTATACGCGCCATTCAAACCTCCGTTCAAGTAAAAAGGCAAAAGTAAAAACCCCACTTACTCTTAACTTTTTACTTTTCACTTTTTACTTGCTTCAGCCTTGCCTCTGTTTATGTCTGGTATTGACGCAAACCACCCTCACAACGCCCTTGCGCCTGATCACCTTGCACTTATTACAGATCTTTTTGACCGATGCTCTCACCTTCATGGGTTTCCCTATTTTTCCCTGTAGATAATTCTTCCCCGGCCGAGGTCATAGGGAGAAAGCTCGATCTTGACCTTGTCTCCGGGCAGAATTTTGATGTAGTGCATTCGCATTTTCCCCGAGATGTGGGCCAGGACCTTATGGCCGTTGTCCAGCTCCACCCGGAACATGGCATTCGGGAGCGTCTCCAGTACGGTCCCCGTTACTTCAATGGCATCTTCCTTCGGCATATCTTCGTTGCTCGTGGACGAACTTAGAGCTTGCTCAATACGTACGGCCCGTTCTTGGTAATCGCGACCGAATGTTCGAAATGAGCCGCTAAGCTTCGGTCTTTGGTCACGGCCGTCCAGCCGTCCTCCTTGATTTCGACCTCGCATCCTCCGGCATTGACCATCGGCTCAATGGCCAGGACCATCCCCTCCCGCAGCCGCACTCCCCGGTCGGGCTCGCCGTAATTCGGTACTGGCGGCTCCTCGTGGAGTTTTTTGCCGATGCCGTGGCCGACGAAAGCGCGGACCACGGAAAAACCGGCGCTCTCAACGGTCGTCTGAACCGCCGATGACAGGTCTCCGAGCCGCTTGCCTTCCCGAAGCTGCTCGATACCCTTGTACAGCGCCTCCTCCGTGACCTGCATCAGGCGCCGCGCCTCCTCGCCCACCTCGCCAACGCCGACGGTGACGGCGGCATCGCCGTAAAAACCGTCGTAGACGACACCAAAGTCCAACCCCACCACGTCGCCCGCCCGCAGCGGCCTGTTCGACGGGATACCGTGCACGATCTCCTCGTTGATGGAGACGCAAAGCGTGCGCGGATATACCCTGCCGGCCATCGCGTATCCCTTAAATGCGGGCTGCGCCTTTTTCCTATAGGTCAACTCTTCGGCCAAAGCGTCCAATTCTAAAGTCGTCACTCCCGGGGCCACTTTTTTTTTAAGCTCTTGGAGGATCTCCGCCACGATCACGTTCGCGCGCCGCATGACCTCAATCTCCCGGGCCGATTTGAGAGAGATCATGCCGCCTTGGCTCCCAGGGCCTGGAAGACGCGCCCGCGAATTTCCTCGACGCTCCCTTCGCCGTTGATCGGCCGGAGCAGGCCCTTTTTCCGGTAGTATTCCGCAAGCGGAGCGGTCTGGGCATCGAAGACGCGAAGCCGCGCGGCTACGGTCTCCTCCCGATCGTCCTGCCGCTGGTAAAGCTCCCCGCCGCATTGATCGCAAACTCCGTCCCGCCGGGGAGGACTCCACGCCGCATGGTAAAGACCGCCGCACTTCCGGCAATTGCGCCGGCCCGATAGTCTCCGGATGACCACCTCCTGGGGAAGCTGAAGGCAGAGCACCGAGTCCAGTCCCCAACCCAGATTCTCAAGGATCCTTTCCAATCCTTCAGCCTGGGCTACCGTTCTGGGAAATCCGTCCAGGATAAAGCCCTTCTCGCAATCCTTCTGCCGCAAGCGCTCCGCAACAAGGTCCAATACGACATCGTCCGGGACAAGCTCACCTTTATCCAGGTACTCCGCCGCCTTCTTGCCCAGCGGCGTATGGTCCTGAACCGCTTTCCTCAGGATGTCCCCGGTCGACACCTGGCAAGCCCCGCACTTCTCCTGAAGAAACTTTGCCTGGGTGCCTTTGCCCGCCCCCGGGGGACCTAAAAAAACCACGCGCATATCCGTTACTCGCTAACTGGTTGATTCGTCCCTCGCGAATCACGAGTACACGAATAAACGAGCAACGACCTCAGCCCCTTCTCCCGTGCAGGCGGCCGCGCTTCATGAAACCCTCATAGTTGCGGGTGATCATGTGCGTCTCGACTTGGGCCACGGTGTCCAAGGCCACACCCACGACGATCAGAAGCGCCGTACCGCCGAAGAAAAAAGGGACGTTGAACTGGCTGATCAGAATGGTCGGCAACAGGGCTACCAGCGAAAGGTAAATGGCGCCGCCCAGAGTGACCCTGGAGAGCACGCGATCAATAAACTCCGCGGTTTTCTGCCCCGGCCGGATCCCAGGTATATATCCGCCGAACTTCTTCATGTTCTCGGCGACATCGACCGGATTGAAAACCACCGCCGTGTAAAAATAACAGAAAAAGATTATGAACCCGACGTAAAGGACGTCATGCAGCCAGCGCCCGGGAGCCAGATACCCAGCCGCCGCCTGGGCCCATGGATGCTGCACGAACTGGGCCACGGTAGCGGGAAATATCAGGATGGAAGAGGCGAAGATGGGCGGAATCACCCCCGACGTATTGATCTTTAGCGGCAGGTGAGAGCTCTGCCCGCCGTACATCTTCCGGCCTACCACCCTCTTGGCATACTGCACCGGGATCCTGCGCTGTCCGCGCTCCATGAAGATAATGACGCCCACGACGAGCACCACCAGCGCCGAAATAAAGAGAACCACCAGCACTCCCAACTCTCCCTCTCGGACGAATTGGAAGGTGGAGGTGATCGCGGAGGGCAAACGGGCCACGATTCCGGCAAAGATGATCAGCGAGATGCCGTTGCCGATCCCTCGCTCCGTTATCTGCTCGCCCAACCACATAATGAAGGCCGTGCCCGAGGTCAGGGTAACGATCGTCATCAGCCGAAAGCCCCAGCCGGGCTCGAGCACGATCATCTCGCCTCCGGGCCCGCGCGTCCCTTCCAATCCGACGGCGATCATCATGCCCTGGATGATAGACAGGACGATCGTGCCGTAGCGGGTGTACTGGGTGATTTTCCGGCGACCCGCCTCCCCTTCTTTGGAGAGTCTTTCAAGATAGGGAAACACGACCGTCAGGAGCTGCAAGATGATCGACGCGCTGATATAGGGCATGATGCCCAGCGAGAAGACCGAGAATTGCTCCAGCGCCCCGCCGGAAAAAAGGTTGAACAGACCGAATATGGTGTCCTTTACCCGGTCGAAAAAAGCCGCGAGCGCCACCCGGTCGATCCCGGGGGTCGGGATGTGGACGCCCACACGATAGACGGCAAGCATCGCCAGCGTGAACAGCAGCCTGCGCCTGAGCTCCGGGATCCTGGTTGCATTTTGGAAACCTTCAAGCATGCTTCAACCTATGGCAACAGCTCGGCCTTTCCCCCCAAGGCTTCGATCTTCTCCTTAGCCTTCGAAGAAAAACCATGCGCCCTGACCGTCAGCGGTTTGCTCAGCGAGCCGTCGCCGAGGATCTTCACGCGCCCGTCCCCGGCGTGGATCAGCCCACGCTCCACCATCAGCTCGGGAGTCACGTCACTGCCCGAGGCGAAGACCTCCAGCTGGCCGAGATTGATCACCGCCGCGCTTTTTCTGAACGGCTTACGAAAGCCCCTTTTCGGCACGCGCCGCTGCAGCGGCATCTGACCGCCCTCAAACCCCGGCGGGGTATTTCCCCCCGAACGCGCGCCCTGCCCTTTATGGCCTCGGCACGAGGTCTTGCCGTGTCCGGAACCGTCGCCCCGGCCCACTCGCTTCCTTCGCTTCGTCGACCCCGGCGCAGGTTTCAAATTGCTCAAATCCATAAATCTGTTCAGCGAATATCCGCCAGTTCCTTTCCCCGCCGACCGGCTATTTCCTCCGGATATTTCAAAACCTTCAGCGCTTCGAAGGTCGCCTTGACCATGTTGTGGGGATTATTCGACCCGAGGCACTTGGTCAGAACGTCCCGGATGCCTACCGCCTCTACTACGGCGCGGACACCGCCTCCCGCGATCACTCCCGTTCCCTCGGACGCCGGCTTCAGGATCACGTAGCCGGCGCCGAATCTACCGGTGACCTCGAAGGGAATCGTCCCATCGATAACCGGGACTCTGATCAGCTCCTTTTTGGCCTGCTCCAATCCTTTTCGGATCGCCTCCGGCACTTCCTTGGCTTTGCCCATTCCATATCCCACCGCGGACTTGCCATCCCCTACAACCACCAGGGCGCTAAAGCTAAAGCGGCGGCCGCCCTTGACCACCTTCGCCACGCGGCTGATGTGGACTACCTTCTCTTTTAATTCCAAACCCTGCGGATCAATTCTTTCCATAATTAGAACCGTACTAAAATTTCAGGCCTCCCTCGCGCGCCGCTTCGGCCAAGGCCTTGACGCGCCCGTGGAATAAAAACCCGTTCCGGTCGAATATCACCCGGGTGATCTGTTTTTCCCTGCACAGCAGCGCCAGCGCCTGACCCACCTGCTTTGCCGCGTCCCGCCCTTTGGTCTTCTTCAGTTTCCCCTTCAACCCCGGCGAAAGCGTGGAAACGGACGCGAGCGTCACCCCGCTCTCGTCGGAAATGACCTGCGCGTAAATATGTTTGAGACTCCGGTATACGCAAACGCGCGGCAGCGCATCCGTACCCCAAACTTTCTTGCGCACCCGCTCTTGTCTTCTTCTGCGCCCGATCTCTCTCTGGTTGTGCAACATCGCTCCGCCTCGGCTCGCTAGGACGACCCAGCGGCACCCACGGCCTTTCCAGCCTTGCGCTGAATCACCTCTTCGCGGTATTTGATCCCCTTGCCCTTATAGGGCTCCGGCGGCCTCAAGTCGCGGATCACGGCCGCGGTTTTTCCCAAAATTTCCTTGTCGGCGCTGTGAAGCGTGATGATAATTTGTCTCTCGACTGCGGCCGTCACCCCCGGCGGCAAGGGAAAGACGACCGGGTGTGAAAAACCCAGGGTCATGTGCAGCTCCGTCCCTTTCGCCTCCGCGCGATAGCCCACTCCATTGATCTCCAAGACGCGGCTGAAACCCCGGCTGACTCCCTCGACCATATTCGCGATCAGCTTCCGTGTCAGTCCGTGGAGCGCCTTAATCTGCCGCTCTTCCGTCTCCCGGCTGACGCGCACATGAGTCCCCTCCATCTTGACCTGGATACTGGGCGGAATTTCCGTCTTGAGCTTCCCTTTCGGTCCCTCGACACGCACCGATCCGCCCTCCAAGAAGACCTTGACCCCGTCGGGAACCGCTATGGGCAATTTTCCAATCCGTGACATGGCTGTTTAGGTGTTAGTTTAGCAACCCCTTTTTACCAAACCGCGCAGATCAGCTCCCCTCCCACTTTCGCTTTCTGGGCGTCGCGATCCGCCAGAACCCCTTTGGGGGTCGAGAGGATATTGACCCCCAGCCCCTTACGGATGGGAGGAATTTCTTGAAACCCGACATAGACCCGGATACTCGGCTTACTGACCCGCTTCAGCCCTGAAATGACCGGCTTGTGCTCCTTGTCAAACCTGAGCTGGATGCGGAGATCCTCGCCCGCCCGGTTCTTTGCCTTCACCTTCTTAAACTCTTGAAGATAGCCTTCCGCCACCAAAACTTTGACGATCTGCTCTTTGACGCGCGACCACGGAACGTCCACGCTCTCGTGCCGCGCCTGCGCCGCATTCCGAATTCGAGTCAGCATATCCGCAATCGGATCCGTCATTGCCATTTTTCTCTCCGAGTAGTTTACCAGCTGGCCTTTATCAGCCCCGGTATCTGTCCCTTGCGCGCGAGATCCCTCAGGCAGATCCGGCACATGCGAAAGCGCCGGTAAAAGGCCCTGGACCGCCCGCATAGCGGACAGCGGTTATACTGACGCACCTTGAATTTGTTCGGCCTCTCCGCTTTGATCCGAAGACACTTTTTAGCCAATGGACGCTCCTAATCCTTGCTGGCGAACGGCATCCCAAAATACCTGAGCAACGCCTTCCCTTCCTGGTCGGTCTTCGCCGTGGTCACAATCGATACGGTCAGTCCCCGGGGCTTATCCACCTTGTCGGCCTGGATTTCTGGAAAAATGATTTGCTCGCGAAGCCCCAGAGAATAGTTTCCCCGCTGGTCAAAGGAGCGGTCCGGCACTCCCTTGAAGTCCCGCACCCGGGGCAGGGCCACATGGATCAAGCGGTCCAAAAATTCGTACATCCGCGCTCTCCTCAGGGTCACCATGCACCCGATGGAAAGGCCTTCGCGCAACTTGAAGTTCGCGATGGCCTTCTTGGCCCGCGTGATGACCGGCTTCTGCCCGGTGATCGCCATGATCTCCGCGACCGCCGCGTCCAGGACCTTGGCATTCTGAATCGCCTCGCCGAGACCGACGTTCAGGGTAATCTTCTCCAGCCGCGGCACTTGAATGGGGTTCTTGTAGCCGAACTCCTTCATCATGGCCGGCACCACTTCTCCGTGGTACTTCTTTTTAAGCCTGGGGACCGGGGCCTCTACGGCTGCCTTTGGTTGCTTTGCTGTTGCCATTTTTGACACTTGTCAGTCGCCAAAAAACTTAATCTAAAGGATCTCCGCAGCGCCGGCAGATCCGCACCTTCTCGCCGTCCGGCAAGACCTTTTTGCCGGCGCGGACCGGGGCGTTGCACTTGTCGCACATCAACATGAGATTGGAGAGATGAATTTTTGCCTCTTTCTCGACAATGCCGCCCGGCTGTTGAGGTCCCCGCGGCCGGCTGTGCCGCTTCACCAGGTTTACCCTCTCTATAATGGCGGCGTCCTTGTCCGACAGCACCCGGAGCACCTTACCGGTCTTTCCCCGCTCCCTGCCGGCGATCACCATGACACTGTCGTTCTTGCGAATATTCATAGCTTAAATCACTTCCGGCGCGAGCGAGATGATCTTCATAAATCTCTTGGCCCTGAGCTCTCGGGCCACCGGGCCGAAAATACGCGTGCCGATCGGCTCCTTCTGGTTGTCGATGAGGACCGCCGAGTTGTTGTCGAACTTGATGTAGGTGCCGTCCGGACGACCCATCTCCTTGGCGGTGCGCACCACCACGGCCTTCATGACATCGCCTTTCTTCACCTTCGCGTTGGGGATCGCCTCTTTCACGGAAACGACGATCACGTCTCCCAGGGAGGCATACTTGCGCTTGCTGCCGCCCAGGACCTTAATGCACTGCACCTTGCGCGCCCCTGAATTGTCCGCCACATCCAACACCGTTCTCATCTGAATCATCGGTTGATCTTTCCACGCGCGACTTAAGCTGCGGGCTGGGTATCGGCGGCTGCTTCTCTATCCCCGGCCACGGCCCGCTCCAGGATTCGACTCACGCGCCAGCGCTTTTCCCGACTGAGGGGCCGACATTCGACGATCAGCACGCGATCGCCCACCTGGCACTCATTTTTCTCGTCGTGGGCCTTCACCTTGGTTCGGCGCTTGAGAAACTTCTTATATTTCGGATGCATGACGATCCGCTCCACAGAGACCACGACGGTCTTGTGCATCCGATTGCTCGCCACCACGCCCTTGCGTTCTTTGCTCATTCCTCTCTGATGCATCTCACCCTGCCCTTTGCGATAACGCCCGTTCCCTGAGGATAGTCTCCACCCGAGCCAGATCCCGCTTGCTCTGCTTGAGCTTCATGGGATTCTCCAACCGGCTGGTGGCCCTGCGCAGCTTCAAATGAAAGATCTCCTCTTTGAGCTCGCCGCACTTGTGGGTGAGCTCCTCGGTGCTGAGCTCTCTCAGCTCCTTAGGCTCCATGGGTCAACCCTCTTCGCTCGACGCAGATCGTGGGGATAGAGAGCTTGTGCGAGGCCAAACGGAACGCCTCGCGAGCCAGGTCGCCCTGCACCCCCTCCATTTCAAAGAGAATCCTTCCCGGCTTGATCACCGCCACCCACACCTCAGGAGAGCCCTTGCCCTTTCCCATTCTCGTCTCCGCAGGTTTCTTGGTGAGAGGCTTATCCGGGAAAATTCGGATCCACACCTTTCCTCCCCGCTTCAAGTAGCGGGTCAAGGCGATACGGGCGGCCTCGATCTCTCGCGCAGTGAGCCAGCCTCGATCCACAGCCTTCAGCCCGTAGTCGCCAAAGGCCAAAGTGGATCCGCGCAAGGCCATCCCCGCCCTTCGCCCCTTCTGCTGCTTCCGATATTTTACCTTTTTAGGCTCCAGCATCTCTCAACCCTACCCTCCCAGCACCGCCTTTTGCTGCTGCTCCTCTTCGGTCAAGACCTCACCCCGGAAGATCCAGACCTTAACCCCGATAACACCGTAGGTCGTCTTGGACTCCCCGAAGCCGTAGCTAATATCGGCGCGCAGGGTATGCAAGGGCACTCGGCCCTCGCGATACCACTCGGTTCGCGCGATCTCTGATCCCCCCAGCCGGCCGGCACACTGGATCTTTATCCCCTGCGCCCCCATCCTCATCGCCCGCGCGACGCTCTCTTTCATGGCCCGGCGGAAGGCCACCCTGCGCTCCAACTGGAGGGCGACGTTTTCCGACACGAGCTGCCCGTCGAGATCGGGCCGACGCACCTCGATGATATTGAGATAGGTCTCTCGATCCGTGAGGCGGCCGAGCTCCTCTTTGAGCTTCTCGATTTCCGCTCCCTTTTTGCCGATGACGATGCCGGGGCGGGCGGTATGGATGTTGATCTTGGCCTTGTTGGCCGCCCTCTCGATCTCGATCTTCGAGATGCCCGCGTGGTAGAGACGGCTCTTGAGAAACTTCTTGATCTTAAAATCCTCATGGAGCAGCTTCACATAGTCGTGGCTCGCGTACCATTTGGAGTCCCAAGTGTCAATGACCCCGATGCGGAAGAGTTTCGGATGCGTCTTCTGTCCCATTGAGAATCAGCTCCTCTCGCCCATCTCATCCAGCACTACGGTAATATGGCTGAGCCGTTTACGAATCCGCGTCGCCCGGCCCATGGCCCGAGGCATGAAGCGCTTCCACATGCCCCCCTCATCCACGGCTACTCGCTTGACGTAAAGCCTGTCGACATCCACGCTCTGACTGCTCTCCGCGTTCGCGACCGCCGCCCGCAGCGTCTTGCTCACGAGCGCGGCGGAGCGTTGAGGAGTAAACTTCAAGATGTTTAGCGCCTCCTCGACCCCTTTGCCGCGGATCTGGTCAACGACCAGTCTCACCTTGCGGGGGGAAAGCCGGATAAATTTGGTAACGGCTCGCGTTTCCATTATGCCCCTGCCTTCGGAGCGGCCGGCGCCGGCGCCTTAGGAGCCGCCGCAGGCTGCGGCGCCCCGGGCGCTGCCGGAGCCCCGGCCGGAACGGTCTCTTTGGCTTCTCCTTTTCGATCTCCCGAATGGATGAAAAAGGTCCGCGTCGGAGAAAACTCCCCGAGCTTGTGCCCCACCATGTTCTCCGTGACGAACACCGGAATAAACTTCCTGCCGTTGTGGACCGCGATCGTGTGCCCGACCATCTCCGGCGTAATGGTCGAACGGCGCGACCAGGTCTTCAGCACCCGCTTTTGCCTGGTCTCATTCAGCGCCTCGACCTTGCGCCTCAGGTGGTCATCCACAAAGGGCCCCTTTTTGATTGAGCGTGCCATCGGGTTCAAGCCTCTCTGCGCTTCACAATATATTTATCCGACGCCCGGTTCTTCCTGGTTTTGTAGCCTTTAGTGGGCTTGCCCCAAGGAGTCTGCGGATGGTTCCCCTTGGAACGGCCCTCTCCTCCCCCGTGCGGGTGGTCCACGGGGTTTTTCGCCATCCCTCGAGACCACGGCCTTCTGCCGCGCCAGCGCGACCTCCCCGCCTTTCCCACGGAGATATTCTGCTGTTCCAGGTTTCCGACCTGGCCGATGGTAGCACGGCACTCGGCTAACACATTACGCAGCTCTCCGGAGGGGAGCTTCACCAGCGCGTAGTTCCCTTCCTTGGCCATCAACTGAGCCCCGGCGCCGGCGCTCCGGACCAACTGCCCGCCTTTCCCGATCTTCAGCTCAATGTTGTGGATCACGGAGCCCACGGAAATAAACTTGAGCGGGAGACAATTCCCCGGCTTGATATCGACTTTGTCCTCGCCGGAAATCACCGCATCGCCCACCTTGAGCTGCTCGGGCGCCAAGATATAGCGTCGCTCCCCGTCGGCGTAACAGAGTAGAGCGATCCGGGCAGCGCGGTTGGGATCATACTCAACCGCCTCGACTCGCGCCGGAATACCCTTCTTGTCGCGCTTGAAATCAATCAGCCGGTAGAGACGTTTATGCCTACCGCCTCGATGACCGCTGGTAATCCGCCCCGTATTGTTCCGCCCCCCGCTTCGCTTGAGAGGACGCTGTAGGTTCTTCTGCGGCTCTACCTTAGTGATTTCGTCAAAAGTGAGCCCGGTGCGAAACCGCATCCCCGCAGAGGTCGGCTTGTAAGTTTTAATGGCCATCTTTTACCGTTATTCGTTATTGGTTACTCGTTATTCGTTAGTTATCCGCGATTACACGGATATACGATTAACGAGTAACGAAATTACACGCCGCCCAAAAAGTCGATCTTGTCCCCTTCCTTCAACGTGACGTACGCCTTCTTCCACTGAGGGAGACGCCCCATGTTCCTGCCGACCCTTCGGACCTTTCCCAGACAGCGAATCATCCTCACCTTAAGCACCTTTACCTTGAACAAAACCTCAACCGCCTTCTTGACCTCGACCTTGTTGGCGTCGGGTCGAACTTTAAAAAGCACCTGATTGCCCTTCTCCACAAGCAGGGAGCCCTTCTCGGTGATCAACGGGGCTTGGATGATTTGCTCGGGCTCTCTCATGCCGCCAACCTCTCCTCCAGCAGCTTCAAGGATCCCTCGGTCAAGATGAGATGCTCGTAGCGCAGCAGATCATACACATTCACTCCCTCGGCCCGGAGCACCTTAACGTTGGGAAGATTCTGCGCCGCGCGCTGCACCTTTTCGTCCGATTGGGCAATCACGATCAGGGCCTTTTCGACCTGGAGATCCTCCAGCATCTTGCGCATCAGCTTGGTCTTGGCCTCTGCCATCTCCAGCTTGTCCAAGACGATGATCTTGCCGTCGCGATTCTTAAGGCTTAAGGCCGAGAGCAGAGCCTCTCTTCGAGCCTTCTTGGGCAACCGGTAGGAGTAGTCTCGCGGCTGCGGGCCGAAAATGGTGCCGCCGCCGACCCAAAGCGGAGAGCGGTTGCTCCCGGCGCGGGCCCTTCCCGTCCCCTTCTGGCGCCACGGCTTTTTCCCGCCCCCGCGTACAAACCCTTTCGTCTTGGTCGATGCCGTGCCGGCCCGGCGGTTGCCCAATTGCATGGCCACCGCCTGATGCAGCAGATGGGGCCGGGTCTTGACCCCGAAGATCTCCTCATTGAGCTGAGGGTGGATCACGCGAACTTCCATGGCTATTTGTTCC
This sequence comes from Deltaproteobacteria bacterium RIFCSPLOWO2_12_FULL_60_16, assembly GCA_001798565.1. Classification (GTDB taxonomy): domain Bacteria; phylum Desulfobacterota; class Binatia; order UBA9968; family UBA9968; genus UBA9968. Next base: position 3,311 of record MGSR01000128.1, on the reverse strand, counting down.
CCTTTACCGACCGCCGGATCAATAGCACTCCCCGTCTCGCGCCCGGGACCGCTCCCTTGACCAGAAGCAGGTTTTCCTCCGCCCGAACTCCAACCACCTCGAGGTTCTGCACCGATATCCGCTCATTTCCCCAGTGGCCGGCCATTCTCTTCCCCTTGAAGACCCGCCCGGGATAGGAGCGGTTGCCGATGGCGCCGCCGTGACGGAAGTACTCATGGGTCCCGTGCGAAGCGGGGAAGCCGCTGAATCCCCAGCGCTTGATCACCCCGGCAAAGCCTCTGCCCTTGCTCGTGCCGCTGACGTCCACCCGATCCCCCACCTTAAAAAGATCGGACACCTTGATCTCCTGCCCCAATTCGTACTGGGCCACGTCATCTAAGCGGAATTCCCGCAAGACCTGAAAAGCCCCTTTGCCCGCCTTGACCAGATGGCCCTGCTCGGGCTTATTCACTCTCTGGCTTTTCTTGCTGCCAAAACCGACCTGCAAGGCCTTGTATCCGTCTCTCTCCATCTCCCTCTTCTGCACGATCACGCACGGCCCGGTCTGGATCACGGTGACCGGAACTACGCTCCCGTCCGCGCCAAACACCTGAGTCATCCCGATTTTCTTCCCTATGAGGCCGTTCATTGCTAGTTATTAGTTCCTGGTTGCTGGTTACTAGTTTTTGCCCTCACCTGTCAGCGGATGTTGTTGTCCAATAACTAATAACGAATAACTATTAACTAGCTGCTACTGGAGTTTTATCTCCACGTCCACGCCTGCGGCCAGATCCAGCTTCCCCAGGGCATCAATGGTCTGCTGGGTCGGTTCCAGGATGTCGAGCAGCCGCTTATGGGTGCGAATCTCAAACTGCTCTCTCGACTTCTTATCCACGTGGGGAGAACGATTGACCGTAAAGCGCTCGATGTGCGTGGGCAGAGGAATAGGTCCGGCGACCCTCCCCCCGGTCCGCTTTACGGTCTCGACGATTTCCCCGACCGACTGGTCCAGGACGCGATGGTCATAAGCCTTTAACCGAATCCGAATCTTCTCGTTCATAATGCGCTCACATCAAAACTCGCCTACAGCCCGACCGCCTTCGCGCTGATCTCTTCGGAGATCGTAGCGGGCACGGGCTCATAGTGGGAAAACTGCATCGTGTACGTCGCCCTTCCCTGAGTCATCGAGCGCAGGTCTGTGGCGTAGCCAAACATCTCGGCCAGCGGGACGCGCGCGTCGATGACCTGAGCCGCAGGTCGGGTGTCCATACCCAGGACTTTTCCCCGCCGGGAACTGATATCTCCGATGACTTCGCCCATAAATTCCTCCGGCACCACGACTTCCACGGCCATGATGGGCTCGAGCAGCACCGGGAACGCCTTGCCCACCGCTTCCTTAAAGGCCATCGAGCCGGCGATCTTAAAGGCGATCTCGGAGGAATCCACCTCGTGATAACTCCCGTCGAGGAGCGTGACCTTGACGTCTACGATGGGATAGCCGGCCAGGGCGCCGCTCTCCGTCGCCTCCTTCACCCCTTTTTCTACCGCGGGGATGTACTCGCGCGGAATCGAGCCGCCCTTGATGGCGTTGGCAAACTCGAATCCCTTTCCGGCCGGCTGCGGCTCCACCCTGAGATAGACGTGCCCGTACTGTCCTCGTCCACCGGTCTGGCGGATGAATTTTCCTTCGCGCTCCACTGCCTTGCGAACCGTCTCTTTATAGGCGACTTGAGGCTTGCCGACATTGGCGCCTACATTGAATTCTCTCAACAGGCGGTCGACAATGATCTCCAAGTGAAGCTCTCCCATGCCGGAGATGATCGTCTGCCCGGTTTCTTCGTCGGTCCGGACCCTGAAGGAGGGATCCTCCGTGGTGAGCTTTTGCAGGGAGAGGCCGAGCTTTTCCTGGTCCGCCTTGCTCTTTGGTTCAATGGCGATAGAGATGACCGGCTCCGGGAATTCAATCGATTCCAGAATAATCGGGTGGTCCTCATCGCACAGCGTGTCTCCGGTGGTCGCCGTCCTCAAGCCGACGGCGGCCGCAATGTCGCCGGCATAGACCTCCTTGATCTCCTCCCGCTTGTTCGCATGCATCTTGAGCAGGCGCCCGATCCTCTCCCTCTTTCCCTTGGTAGAGTTGTATACGCTGGAGCCGGAGAACAACGCGCCGGAATAAACGCGGAAAAAAGTAAGCGTACCGACAAAGGGATCGGTCATGATCTTGAAGGCGAGCGCTGAAAAGGGCGCCTCATCCTTCGGCGGCCGCTCCTCCTCCTTCTGCGAGGTCGGATGGATGCCGCGCAGCGGCGGAACATCCAGAGGGGACGGCAGATAATCGACCACCGCATCGAGCAACAGCTGCACGCCCTTGTTTCTAAAGGCGGCGCCGCACAAAACCGGAACGATCTTCAGTTCCAGCCCCGCCTGCCGGATCGCCCCGCGCAGCTCCGTCTCTGTGATCTCGCGGCCGTCGAGATATTTTTCCATGACGGATTCATTGCAATCCGCGATCGCCTCCAGGAGTTTCTCCCGGTACTCTTCGGCCTGCCCGGCAAGCCCGCCGGGAATCGGCTCGACGCGGTATTTGGCGCCGAGGCTCTCCTCGTCCCATACCACCGCCTTCATCTGTACGAGGTCCACGACGCCTTTAAAATTCTCCTCTGCGCCGATCGGCAGCTGCAAGGGAACCGGACGGGCTCCCAGCCGTTCTTGAATCATCCGCACGGCGCGGAAAAAGTCGGCTCCAAGACGATCCATTTTGTTGACGAAGGCGATGCGCGGGACCCGGTATTTGTCCGCCTGACGCCAGACTGTCTCCGTCTGGGGCTCGACCCCGCCCACCGAACAAAAAACCGCGACCGCCCCGTCGAGAACCCTGAGCGAGCGCTCGACCTCGATGGTAAAATCGACGTGACCGGGAGTATCGATGAGGTTGATCCGATGGTCCCGCCAGAAACAGGTGGTGGCCGCCGAAGTAATAGTAATGCCCCGCTCCTGCTCTTGGACCATCCAGTCCATAGTGGCGGTTCCCTCATGCACCTCGCCGATCTTATAGTTGATCCCGGTATAATAGAGGACCCGCTCGGTAGTCGTGGTCTTGCCCGCATCGATATGCGCCATAATCCCGATATTGCGGGTCCTATCCAGTGAAGTAGCCCTTTCTAGTGAAGCAGTCCTTGCCATTTTCCCTCGTTGGTGGGGAAAAAAAGGAGGCGGTTGACCCGCCTCCTTCCTGTCCCTCGCTTACTTGAATCAATTACCAGCGGTAATGGGCAAAGGCCCTGTTGGCCTCGGCCATCCGATGGGTGTCTTCCTTCTTTTTGATCGCGCCG
>MGSR01000127.1:5317-5676 GCA_001798565.1 Deltaproteobacteria bacterium RIFCSPLOWO2_12_FULL_60_16 | reverse complement strand
ATTACCAGCCCGTGATCGAGGGCAGCCTGACCGAAACGGCGGAGTATCGCTTCCCTATCTACGGTCGGCCGAAGGATCTCATTATCGCGGAGATGGTTACCTTGGTGCCGCAATTTCGCGCCGAGAAGACGGTAGAACGGATGGACGGGGATCGTCTGACCGCTTATTTTTCGCGCCACGAAATTGACGGCCTGGGACGTCTCAGAGGTAAAGGCTACGAGATCGCCTGGGCGAAGGATCCGGTGGATCTTTTTTTTCTGCACATCCAGGGCTCGGGCCTGATCCGGCTGGCGGACGGCCGCCGGCTGCAGTTGGGCTACGCCGCTTCCAACGGCAGGCCGTACAAAAGCATCGGCAGG
>MGSR01000127.1:864-5083 GCA_001798565.1 Deltaproteobacteria bacterium RIFCSPLOWO2_12_FULL_60_16 | reverse complement strand
ACGTCCCGCAAACCGCTTGTCGACTCCAAGGGCAATCTTGCGGGCTGGCAGCCGTTTTCCCGCTTCGTGCTGAACCAGGACACAGGCGGCGCCATCCGGGGTCCCCGGCGCGTGGACCTCTACTTCGGCGCGGGCCGCGAGGCGGGTCAGGCGGCCGGCTTTATGAAAAGCAGCGGGACGGTCCACTTCCTTGTGCCGAAACAAGGCGCGGGGAAATAACTCGGCGGCGCGCAGCTCAGAAAACCAGCGTATCGTTCTGTTTCAACACCCGCAGGCGGTAGCCTTTGAGCTTTTTCAGCTCCGCAACGATCTCGTCGCGGAATTGGGGCTTCAAGTGGGTTACCAAAATCGGGATGGAAGGCCGTTTGAGCTTATCCGCTTCCTCGGCCAGGGTTCGGGGGGTGAGATGGCGGCTCATGTCGGCGATCTCCTGAAGCCGGTTCGGGAAAGAGGCCTCGAGCATGACCGCGCACAGGTTTTTTTTCTTGCGCGCGATCGCCCAGACTCTTTGCGTAGGGCCGGTGTCCCCGACCATGAGCAGGGTCCTTTTCTGGTTCTCGATGAAAAATGCGACGCTCGGAACGATGTGATTGACGCGAACGGCCGTCACGGTCGCATTGCCGATGGGTATGGGCTCTTCCTCCGGCATATCCTGAAATCTTATCACCGGCCATGCTTGGCTGTCGCCGGTGATCTGGGTAAAATCGGGCCAGATGGTATCGTTGAACAGGGACGATTTGAGACCGGAGATGACTTCGTTGACTCCCCAGACGTTAATCGTGGACTCGCAGTTGCCGTAAAGATTGTCCGCGATAGTGGCCAGCCCCATGACATGGTCCAGGTGCACGTGCGTGACCAGGACGTTTCTGATTTTTTGCTGGGCCCTGAATGGCAGCGTCGAAGTTGCCGAGCCGGCATCGACCAACAGGGAGTCGTTAACCAAATAAGAAGAGAGATTATGGCCCGGGACCTGGCCCCCAGAGCAGCCGAGGACGCGCAGTTTCATGGGGCCTTTTAGCATGTTTTTTCTATAATGTCATGTTAAACGTGGAGGGGGGGGCGGTTAACGATGTCTCGGGAGCGGGTTAGCGCGGTGCAAGAGCGGATTTCCATTCGGCACCAGCTGGTTTGGGCTGTGCTCATCGTCACGATCACCGTGGTCGCGGGCGCGGCTCTGTGGAGCCGGCACGGCGGCCGCTTCAGAGGAGGCCCGGATTTACGGGTTCTATTGCGGGGCGCAAAATAACCGCGGAATGGCGGAAAAAGAGGGGCCGCGATGGAGAGAGACGGGGACACGCATCGCCTGACATTGGCCCTGGCCATCACCGCGATCTATTTTTTTGCCGAGCTCCTGGGAGGGATTCTCACCAACAGCCTGGCGTTGCTGTCCGACGCCGGCCACATGTTCTCCGACATCGCGGCCCTGGCCCTCAGCATCTTCGCCTTTCAAATGGCCAGGCGTCCGGCCACGATCAAGAAGAGCTACGGCTATCACCGTCTGGAAATCCTGGCCGCGCTCATCAACGGGCTTGCCCTCTGGCTCATCGTCGGGGTGATATTCAACGAGGCCTACAGGCGCTTTCTCGACCCGCCGGAGGTCCAAAGTCTGGGGATGCTGGTCGTGGCGACACTGGGTCTGGGAGTGAATGTCGTCGCCGGTTTTATTCTCTACGGCTCCGACCACGCGAGCCTGAACATGCGCGGCGCATTTCTCCACGTTTTGGGCGACGCCCTGGGCTCCGTGGGCGCGGTGGGGGCCGGCCTGGTCATGCTGGCCACCGGGTGGTACCTGGCCGACCCGCTGGTCAGCGTCCTGATCGGGCTGCTGATCCTCTACACATCGTGGGGCCTGGTGAAAGAATCGGTGGATATCCTGATGCAGTCGGTTCCCGAGGGGATCGATGTCGCAGAGGTGCAGAGCGCCATGGAGCGGGTCAGCGGCGTCGTCAAGATCCATGACCTTCACGTCTGGTCCGTCACTTCCGGTGTTTTCACCTTGAGCGCCCATGCCGTGATCCGCCCGGACGGCGACCCGCACGGCATCCTGGATCGGATCGAGGAGGAGCTGAAGCGCCGGTTCCGCATCGAGCACACCACGATCCAGCTGGAATTCGAGGATCGGGAGCAAAAAGAGTTCCGGGACTTTTGAGGCGGGTGATGAGCCCATCCGCCGCGTTTTTTTTAATTTGACTTCGGCCGCCGGCGGCGGAGCTTGCGATTGCCAAGCGGGGAGGAGTTCTTTAGAGTAGGAAGGACAAAGCTTGAGGATTGGCAAAGACGAGAAGGACTCTGGCAACTATGACAACCACGAAACAGGCGGTCCTTTTGATCGTCGTTGCGGGGCTGGTGGCGGCCGCCGGCTACGCGGTCTGGAAGTCCCGGGGCCAGGGGGATGAGTTCGTCGTCTCGGGCGTCATCGAGGCCGACGACATCCACGTGGGCTCCAAGGTGGGGGGGCGGGTGATGAAGGTCGTGGCCAGGGAAGGCCAGAGCGTCAAGGCGGGCGACGTGCTCGTGCTGCTGGAGCCCGATGAGCCGAAGGCGTCCCTCTCGGAGTCGCAGGCATCGCTGCGGCAGGCCGAGGCGAGGCTCACCGAGCTGCAGGCAGGTTACCGAAGGGAGGAAATCGATCAGGCAAAAGCGGATTGGCTGGCGGCCAAGGCACAGCACGGCAACGCCGAGAAGCTGCGCCAGCGCATGAAGGATCTGGTCGAGCGGCAGTTGATCGCCCCCCAGGAGTACGACGACGCCAGGACCAAGGCTGAGGAGACGGAGCAGAGGACGATGTCCGCCAGGGAGCGCTACGATCTGCTTCTTGCCGGGACGCGCCAGGAGGAGATCGCGCAAGCGCGCGCGGGCGTCGAGGCGGCCCGGGCGCGCGTCAGGCTCCTCAAGACCCAGCTCGACGAGACCGTAGTCCGATCCCCCGTGAATGCCGTCGTGGAGGTTCTGGATCTGGAGCCCGGAGACATGGTCGGAGCGGGCAAGCCGGTGGCCACTCTGCTGCGGACTACGAGCTTGTGGGTGCGGGCCTATCTTCCGGAGAAAAGATTGGGACATGTCCAGCCCGGCCTGACCGTGAGGATCCGGGTGGATTCCTTTCCCCGAAAAGACTTCTCCGGCACCGTGCGCCGGATCCACCGCCAGGCGGAATTCACCCCGCGCAACGTGCAGACCACCGAGGAGCGTGTCCTGCAGGTCTTTCAGACCGAGGTTATCATCGATGATCCGGAAAAGGTCTTGCGACCCGGGATGAACGCGGACATTTTCATACGCAAGGCGGAAGGCTGAAGGCGAAAGGCGGAAGTGTGATACGGGCCGAAGGTCTCACCAAGAGGTTCGGCGATCTCACCGCGGTCCAGGACGTGAGTCTGGAGATTTCCCGCGGCGACATCTTCGGCTTTCTCGGACCCAACGGCTCGGGAAAGTCCACGGTGATCCGCATGCTCTGCGGCCTGCTGCAGCCCACCGCCGGCAGGGCCGAGCTGGACGGCCTGGACGTGGGTGTCAAGGCTGAGGAGGTCAAGACAAGAATCGGCTACATGTCGCAGCGCTTCAGTCTCTATGAGGATCTGACGGTTCAGGAAAACATCGATTTTTACGGCGCGGTCTACGGGCTCGGCTCCTCCGAGCTCAGCGAGCGCCGGCGCACCGTGGCGGAGCTCGTCGGCCTGGAGCAGCGCCAGGGACAGATGGCCCGCACGCTCTCCGGCGGCTTCAAGCAGCGTCTGGCGCTGGCCTGCTCTCTCTTGCACCGCCCCAAGATCCTGTTTCTGGACGAGCCCACCGCCGGGATCGATCCGGTGGCCCGCAGGGAGATTTGGGATCTGCTTTTTCGCCTTGCCGGCGAGGGGACGACGCTTTTCGTCACCACCCATTATATGGACGAGGCGGAGCGCTGCTCCGAGGTGGGCTACATCTATCAATCCCGTCTCATGGTCCGGGGCCGTCCCCAGGATCTCAAACGACTCCCGGAGGTGACCCCGGCGGGGGCGCAGTGGTTCCAGGTGCTTTGCGATGAGCCGATGCGGGCGCTGGTTTTGCTGCGGGCCCTGCCGGGAATCCTCGACGCGACCATCTTCGGAGAGGCGGTCCACATCCTGGCTCAGGAGACAACCGGGGAAAGCGCGATCGAGGGTTTCTTGCGCGGCGAGAAGATGGGCTACGTTGATTGCCGGCAGGTTTCTCCGTCGCTCGAGGATGTCTTCGTTTCTCTTAC
>MGSR01000127.1:0-845 GCA_001798565.1 Deltaproteobacteria bacterium RIFCSPLOWO2_12_FULL_60_16 | reverse complement strand
TTGGAGGCGTGAGGGAATGTTCCGCGGACTCTGGCCGGTCATGCGCAAGGAGGTCATTCATATCCGGCGCGATCCGGCGACCCGGTTTATTTTCGCCATCCCGCTGCTGGAGCTCCTGCTCTTCGGCTATGCCATCGAGATGGACGTCAAAAACATCTCGACCGTGGTCTTCAATCTGGATCAGCAGAAGGAGAGCCGCGAGCTGATCAAGGAGTTCGAGAGCACCCGCTACTTCCGCGTGACCGGCCAAGTCTACTCGGATCGCGATCTGGAGAGCGCGATCGTGAGCGGCCGGGCCAAGGTGGGGATCAAGATCCCACCCGACTATTCCGACCGGCTCGTCAACGGCAGACAGGCGACCGTGCAGGTGCTGATCGACGGCTCCGATTCGACTTCGGCGTTGCGCCTGCTCCAGGCGAGCCAGACCCTGGGCTTTTTGAAATCCTTGAAACAAGGGGGATTGACGACGGACATCGCGGCGGTTGACGTGCGCCCGCGGCTGCTCTTCAACCCGAATCTGGAAAGCGCCAACTTCTTCGTCCCTGGATTGATCGGCGTGATCCTCCAGCTCGTAACCGTTTTTCTCACCGCCTTCTCCATCGTCCGGGAGAGAGAGCGCGGCACCATGGAACAGCTGCTGGTGACCCCTGTTTCCAAAGAGGGGCTGATTCTCGGCAAGCTCCTTCCCTACTGCGCGATCGGATTCATGCAGACCGGTCTGGTCCTGCTGGTGATGGTGCTGCTCTTCGGAGTGCCGATCCACGGCTCCGTCAGTCTGCTGCTCCTGCTGTCCGGGGTCTTCCTGATACCGGCGCTGGGCATGGGCATCGTCATATCGACTTTTG
>MGSR01000126.1:11107-14213 GCA_001798565.1 Deltaproteobacteria bacterium RIFCSPLOWO2_12_FULL_60_16 | reverse complement strand
ACGGTCGACCGCCTGGATACCTTATCGGCCGCGCTCGACGCCTGCGTGAAGGTGAAGGTGAGGAGGGTGGGCGCCTCAAGCCCAAAAGAGGCTAAAATCGCCCCATAGCCTTCCTGCCTGCGGCTTGGTTTACTGTCCGACCCTTTTCCAGTCTTTCAGCATCTCCAGAGCGGCCAACCTTCCCGAGGCGCCAATGACGCCGCCGCCGGGATGGGTCCCCGCGGCGCACAGGTAGAGATTCTCTATCGGCGTGCGGTATCGGGCCCAGCCGCGCACCGGACGCATGAAAAAGAGCTGGTCCAGGGAAAGCTCCCCGTGGAAGATGTTCCCTTCGGTCAGCCCGAATTCCTGTTCCAGATCCCAGGGCGTGACCACCTGGCGGTGCAGGATGATGCTTTTCAAATTCGGCGCGTACTCGCTTAAAGTGTTAATAACGGTATCCCCGAATTCTTCCCGGCGGTCGGGCCAGCTCCCCTCTTTCAAATGATACGGCGCGTATTGGACGAAGATCGACATGACATGTTTTCCGGGCGGCGCCATAGAGGGATCGATCGTAGAGGGGATGACGATGTCCAGGTAGGGCCGGCGCGAAAAGCTCCCGTACTTCGCGTCGTCGTAGGCCCGCTCCAGATAATCGATGGAAGGACTGATGGAAATGGCGCCGCGCAGATGCGGCCCTTCGCCCGGAAGGGCGGCGAAATTGGGCAGGCCGTCCAGGGCCAAATTGACCTTTCCCGAGGAGCCGCGCATCCTGATCTGGCCTATCTGCCTGACAAACTCGGGATCGAGGTGAGCCGGCTCCACCAACTTCAAAAAGGTCCGCTTCGGATCCACTGCGGAAGTGACCACCCGGGCCTGGATCTCCTCGCCGCTCTCCAGCGCCACTCCGGTGGCGCGCCCCTCTTTGACAAGGACCTGAGCCGCGGCCGCTTCGGTTCTAATCTCCGCCCCGTGACTCCGGGCGGCTCCGGCGAGAGCGCCGCTTACGCCTCCCATGCCTCCGCGCGCCCATCCCCATGAGCGGAAAACCGCGTCGATCTCTCCCATATAGTGGTGGAGGAGAATGTAGGCGGTGCCGGGAGACCTGGGGCCGAGGAACGTGCCGATGATGCCGCTCGCGGACATCGTCGCCTTGAGCACCTCGGTTTCAAACCACTCGCTGAGATAATCAGCCGAGCTCATCGTCATGAGCTTCGTCAGATCGTAGAGCAAATGGGTTCCGAGCTTGCGAAAGTGGCGCCCGAGACGCACAAGCTTGAGCAGCTCGCGAGGGTGGAGCGAGGTGGGGTCGGGCGGCACCATGGCGAGCAATGGCTTTACCGCCATCGCCATCTGGTGCATGAGCTTGCCGAACTGGTCGTAGGCCTCGGCGTCCGTCGGCGAATGGCGCATGAGCTCGCGGCGCGTCTCAGCATGATCGGCCCAGCGTGCGAGATAGTTGCCGTCAGGGAGCGGCGTGAAGGTAGACTCCAGAGGGATCACTTCCAGGCCGTGCTTCACCAGCTCCAGCTCGCGGATCACTTCCGGCCGGAGCAGGCTCACGACATAAGAGCAAACGGAATACTTGAAGCCGGGGTAGATCTCCTCGGTCACGGTAGCGCCGCCGATCACATGGCGGCGCTCCAGCACCAGCACCTTTTTTCCGGCCTTGGCCAGGTAGGCCGCGTGCGTGAGCCCGTTGTGGCCCGCGCCGATAATAATGACGTCATAGGATTTGTTCATGATGCGTTGCTACCCTTCAGCGGAAACCTCCCATCCCTTCGCTATCGTGTCTCGTCGTCGGGAAGTCGTTCGGGGGCCTGCTTCGCCCGCCCAAAGCAATAGGCCAGTGGGTTCTTTGAACCGTTTACCCTCGATGCTTTGGACTTGCTCAGCAAACCCCCTCGCTTTACGGAGCGACCGAGGGGAGCGTGAGCGAGGCTGCGGACGTAGAGACGAAAAGGTCCGGATTAAGCACTGCTCCATCGGCCGCAGCCGAAGGCGCGTTCCCCGAGGGAGCCGAACCAAGGGAGCCCCGAAGCCCTCTCTGCTTGCTTCACCAGCCATTTATTGTAATTCTGTGCATTAAGTCAACGGCAGGAAGCGGCTTATGCCGATCGGGACGCCATTTCACTCGCGCACCTCCGCCCTCTGCGTCAGCCACAACTGGCGCGTCTGGTCCGGCTATCTCGTGGCCAGCTCCTATGAGGTCGTGCACGGCCGCGAGTATCACGCCATCAGAAATGCCGCAGCCTTGATCGACGTCTCTCCGCTTTACAAGTATGATATCGACGGCCCTGACGCCCTGAGATTCGTCAACCGCGTGATTACCAGGGATGCGGCAAAGTGCGCCCTCCAGCAGGCCATGTATACCTGCCTCTGCGACGAAGAGGGAAAGGTCATCCAGGACGGGACTATCTTCCGGCTGGGCGAGCGGCGCTTCCGCTTTCATCTGGCCGAGCCGAGTCTGCGCTGGTTTCAGATGAATGCCGCCGGCATGGCGGTGACTATTCGAGACGTCTCGGAGCAGGTGGCCGCGGTTGCCCTTCAGGGACCCACCTCGCGTGAGATCCTGAAGCGGCTCGCGGACGGTGAGCTGGACCGGTTAAAGTTCTTTCGCTTCACATCCGCCAACGTTGGACAAGTGCAGGCGATGGTCTCACGCACGGGTTACACGGGCGATTTGGGCTACGAGCTTTGGGTTCCTGCGGCCCGGGCAGAGGAGGTTTGGGATCGTCTCATGGAGGCTGGAAAAGCCTACGGGATTACGCCCGCCGGGATGCTGGCGCTGGATATGGCGCGTCTGGAGGCCGGGTTCATCCTGCTCGAGGTCGACTACACCAGCACGGAAAAGGCCCTGATTCCGTCACAAAAATATTCTCCGTTCGAGATCGGCCTGGGTTGGACGGTCAATCTGGAAAAGCAGGGCTGTGTCGGCCGCAGGGCGTTGCTCGAAGAGAAACGGCGCGGTTCCTCCAGGCAGCTCATCGGCCTGGAGATCGACTGGGAGGATTATGAGCGCCTCTATCAGGAGGCCGCCCTGGCTCCTCAACTGCCGACGGCCGCGTGGAGGGGCGGGGTGCCCGTCTATCGGGACGACAGGCAAGTGGGGCAAGCGACCACCGGC
>MGSR01000126.1:8270-11081 GCA_001798565.1 Deltaproteobacteria bacterium RIFCSPLOWO2_12_FULL_60_16 | reverse complement strand
ATATCGCCTTGGCTACGGTGCAGAGCAAGTTTTCGCAGATAGGCGCAGAGCTCTCTCTGGAGATGACCGTGGAATATGTCAGGAAAAAAGTGAAGGCGACGGTCGTTAAGCCGCCCTTCTTTGATCCCCCGAGGAAAAAACAGTAGGGAAGAGGCAATAGGCAATAGTTGATAGGTAAGGCTTCCGTTACTATTGCCTTCTGCCTAGTGCCTATCGCCTGTTAAAGGTTCACCACCGCGTTGACGACCCCCTGACAAACCTTGGCCATGAAGTCGAGGTCGAGCGTCTCCACGGTATCCGACGGGCCGTGGTAGTGGGGATTGCGGAAAAAGGAGGTGTCGGTGACCAGCAGCGCAGGATATCCCAGGTCCCAAAAGGGGGAGTGATCACTCAGGCGCACCTGGGGAACGAGGAAACCGTTGCCCAGGACGGTCAGGGTCTCTACGGAAAGCCCGCGGACCTGCCGCAACAGACGGGAAAACTGCCTTAGCAGCAGGCTCGAGCGCCAATTGCCTACCACGCCGATGAAATCGCCGCGATCCGGGTAAAACCAGCGCAGCCCGGCCGGGTACTGCTGGCCTCCCGGCTTTACGCTGGTGTACCCCACCATCTCCAAGGATACCATTGCGCGAATATCGGCCCCCGCGGTTTTGAGCTTTTTAGCGAAGTGGGTGCTGCCGATCATGTTAAGCTCTTCGAGGTTGAACGCGCAAAAAAGCACCTGGGACCGGAGCCTCAATGTGGAGAGAATTCTCGCCGCTTCGAGCAGGACCGCGACCCCGCTGGCGTTATCGTCGGCCCCCGGCGAGCCTTCCACAGAGTCGAAATGAGCGCCGAGAATAATCAGCGGCCCGCTGCGGACAGCCCCGAGCCGTCCGATGACATTGCGGTAGCCCCTTCCCCAGTAGGTAAAGGCATCGCTTTCCACGCTGAGTCCGTAGGACTCGAATTCCTTCTCGATATAGCTCTCCACCGCCGCCAGGTGGCGCGGGCTGCTGAGAGGGCTTCTCTCAGCGCTGATACGCTCAAGGCTCTTGCGCAACTCCGCAGCGCTGACTTTGACGGGGGAGGCGATCATGAGTGGGTGAGGCGCACCGGAATGCCTCTCTGGTGGAGATAGCTCTTGCATTCCGCGACGGTGTATTCCCGGTAGTGAAAAATCGAGGCGGCCAAGGCGGCGCTCGCGCCGCCGGCGGTCAATCCCTGGTAAATATGCTCTAAAGTACCCACGCCGCCCGAAGCGATAACCGGGACGCGCACGCGCTCGGAGATCGTCCTGGTCAACTCCAGGTCGTAGCCCTCCTTGGTGCCGTCGCGATCCATGCTGGTAAGCAGGATTTCGCCCGCGCCGTAACCCGCCATCCTCTCTGCCCACTCGCAGGCGTCGATTCCCGTCGGATTTCTTCCCCCGTGGGTGAAGACCTCCCAGCCGCTCCCCGCCCGTTTGGCGTCGATCGCCACGACGATGCACTGGCTGCCGAAGGTTTCGGCCGCCTCGCGCACGAACTCGGGGCGGGCCACGGCGCCGGTGTTGATCGAGACCTTGTCGGCGCCCGCTCTCAAGAGCTTGCGGATCTCTTCGAGCCCGTTGATTCCCCCTCCGACGGTAAGCGGCATAAAGATTTCGTCGGCCGTGCGGGCGACCACATCGAGGATGATTTCGCGATTTTCGTGCGAGGCGGTGATGTCCAGGAAGCAGAGCTCGTCGGCGCCCTCGCGATCGTAAATCCGGGCGATCTCGACCGGATCGCCGGCATCGCGCAGGCCGACGAACTTGACTCCCTTCACGACCCGCCCGGCCTTCACATCGAGGCAGGGAATAATACGTTTGGCAAGCATAAGTCTTTTTCTAGCTTAGCGGAGAAGGCTCAGCACCTCAAGTTAGTCATGGCGTTCTAGCGACCATCCCCTCAAGCTAGGGTGCTTCCGAGACCCTATGGTGAGGGTAAGAATAGGCGTTTTTTTTCTTGACATGGCCGGGTGTTCTGCCGTATACGTGCTACGTCTTAAGTCGTAGTCTATCTGGAAAACAACGCGGTAGACTGTGTTACAATATGTTTTCTTCGATATATTATATAGTTACGAATTTTTCTAAAATACGACTATAGTCCTATTAGAGACGTTGAGGTGCCGGGCCAAAGGGTCGCGCGCGCAGGGATCAAGGCATGGGGGTCCTATGAAGCTAAGGCTCATTATTGCGATGGCGGTTTATCTGGCCTGTCCGACTATTGGATTGTCGCAGACCGGCCCGGATCCGGCGCTGATTGAGGCGGCAAAGAAAGAGGGGGAGCTCGTCTATTACACCACCATGACCTTATCGCAGAGTAAGAAAGTCGTCGATAAGTTTGAGAAGAGATATCCGTTCATTAAGGTGGAGCTGTTTCGCACCGGCGGCGGCCCCTTGCTCAACAAGATTTTGACCGAGGCCCGAGGGGGGAGGTACGCCTGGGACGTGGTGAGCGGACGGGGAGAGATGGTTCTACCTTTCATGGAGAACAATCTCCTGGCGGCTTACCGTTCGCCGGAAAGCAGGAAAATGGGCGCGGACTTGGTGGACAAAGAAGGTTATTGGACCGCGTATTATGTGAATCCTTATGCCTTGGGATACAACACCAGGCAGGTAAAAAAAGAAGAAGTCCCGAGGACCTACGAAGAATTGCTCGATCCCAAATGGAAAGGAAAAAAAATATCCATCGATAACGAAGCCTATGGGCTTCTCTCGGGCCTTATACGAGCCTGGGGTAAAGAAAAGGCTGTCTCCTACTTTAAAAAGCTCGCCGCCCAGGAGCCGGTGCCGATGCGCGGCAACAC
>MGSR01000126.1:5692-8216 GCA_001798565.1 Deltaproteobacteria bacterium RIFCSPLOWO2_12_FULL_60_16 | reverse complement strand
GCCGACCATTCAGCGGGAAACCTCGAAAGGGGCGCCTATCGATTGGGTTCCCCTGGAGCCGGTAGCGGTGCAAGTGAATCCCGTTATGCTGGCGGCTAAGGCCCCGCACCCCAACGCAGCCAAGCTCTTCATGGATTTTGTCCTCTCCAAAGAAGGGCAGAAACTGCTTGTGGGTTTCAGGCGCATCCCTGTCCGTGAAGACGTGGAGCCAAATCCGTCGCGCCTCTTTCGCGGCTACCAACGCATCGTGGAACACCCGGAGGAGTATAAGAACTTCTCGGAGACGGTGAGGCTATATCAGGAAATCTTCCGCCTGCGCTAAAGGCCAACCCGCACAAGGGCTAATTGCGGTAGTTGCGGAGAATCCGCAACGTAAACAACCGTCTAGCCGAGACTTGGTTCTAGATCAGGGTATGGTAAAGAGGGACCCCTACAGAGTTAGGACTAAAGTCGTAATTTTAAAAAAGGCTATTTAACCTGACACGATTTTTCCCTTGACAAGGTTGAGTATGTGGGCTTGAATGCCCACAACTAAAGTCGTAAAAGTGGCAAAATAAGCTCGGTTCAGTGAAAGGAGGGTGCTATGAAACACGGGGTAAAAATGTCGTGGTCTCTTGTGGTTCTGATTGCGCTTGTCCTGCTCGCTAGTACTCCGATTCAGTCAAGCGCCGATGAGTTCTACAAAGGGAAGACGATTCGTTTTGTGGTGGGCTTTGCTCCCGGGGGGGGATATGACCTGGCCGCTCGGGTCGTTGGCCGGCATATGGGGAAGTACATCTCTGGGAATCCCAACATCATCGTCGAGAATATGACCGGTGCGGGGAGCCTCATATCTGCCAATTACACTTATAAGGCGGATCCGGATGGCCTCGTGGTGGGGATCTGGAACAGCGCCTTCGTCCTTCGTCAGGCGCTGGACGACAAGGCGGTCAGGCTCGACTCTCGAAAGCTCAGCTGGATCGGCTCTCCGACAAAGGGAACGCCCTACTGCGCCATCATGGCGCGGACCGGTCTTAAGACATGGAAGGACGTTCAGAAAGCCTCGGCTTCAGGCAAGGAGATCAAGTTCGGCGCTACCAGGGCTGGATCGACCTATGATGACCTGCCCAAGATTCTTAACAAGAGCGCGGGGACGAAGTTCACTGTCATCACCGGGTACGAGGGCACCGGGACGATCCTGGTGGCGATGAGGTCCAAGGAATTAGATGGCGGCTGCTGGACCTGGGAGTCGGCGCGGACCACAGCCAGGGCCATGCTTGATGGCAGCGGGGACGAGAAGATCATCCCTTTCCTCATCCACAAGAGATGGGACGAGCCGGAGGTCAAGAATATCCCGGAAATCACAGAGGTTCTTAAAGACAAGGACGACCTCTCTATGTATCGGGCCTGGGTTGGGAGCTACGAGTTTCAGCGACCTTTTTCCGCCCCGCCGGGCATGCCTAAGGAGCGGTTAGCTACCCTGCGAAAGGCCTTCGCGGACACTTTGAAAGACAAGGAGTTTTTGGCTGAGGCTAAGAAATCGAAGTTCGCCGTCACCTACACCTCCGGAGAGCAGATAGAGAAGTATGTAGAGGGGGTGCTCGACATTAGTCCGAAGGCTAAAGAAGGTCTCAGTTTCCTGGTGCGGAAAGCAAAAAAGAAATAGCGTCGCCGGATGCTTGAATATTTAAGCGCCTTTTACGGCGGGCTGCTCAGCATCCTGCCCTTCACAAGCCAGGGGCAGGAGGCCTTCTTTTTCATGCTTGTGGGGATCTTCATCGGCTTCTGGGTGGGGATCCTGCCGGGCCTGGGGGGGGCCGCCACCCTGGCTTTGATGCTTCCCTTCATCTACAAGATGGACCCGACGTCAGCCTTCGCCTTCCTTTTGGGGTCGAACGCAGTGACGGCCACGACCGGAGACATTACCTCTATTCTCTTCGGCGTGCCTGGAGAAGGAGTGAGCGCCGCAGTGGTCGTCGATGGCCATCCTATGGCCAAAAAGGGCGAGGCTGGCCGCGCTCTTGGAGCCGCGCTGATGAGCTCTTTAGTAGGGGCGATCTTCGGCGCCTTCGCCTTAGCCTTGGCGCTGCCTCTGGTCAGGCCTTTGGTTCTCTCCATCGGCTCGCCGGAGTTTTTCATGCTCGCCCTCCTGGGGCTCACCTTTCTCGCCGCTCTCAGCGGCGGCGATATGGTGAAGGGCTTTGTGGCGGGGGGCTTCGGCTTGGCACTCTCCATGGTGGGTCTCGACCCGATAGAAGGCATACCGCGCTTTACATTTGAAGGATTGGTCACCGACGACTTCTCGACCTTCCTCTGGGACGGGATCTCCCTGGTCTCGGTAACGGTAGGACTCTTCGCCATCCCGGAGATCATCGACCTGGCCATTCAAAGAACCAGCATCGCCCGGGAAGAAAAGGTAGGAAAGCTGGGCGGGGTTATGGAGGGTGTCAAAGATACGTTTCGCCACTGGTGGCTGGTGATCCGCTGCAGCGCCATCGGGGCGTATGTGGGCATCCTCCCGGGAATCGGCGGCGGCACCTCTCAG
>MGSR01000126.1:3862-5648 GCA_001798565.1 Deltaproteobacteria bacterium RIFCSPLOWO2_12_FULL_60_16 | reverse complement strand
GTGGGTCGCCTATGCCCACGCTGTGCAGAGCTCGGCTAACAAAGAGCGCTTCGGCAAGGGGGCCGTGGAGGGGGTGCTGGGGCCGGGGGCGGCGAACAACTCGACCCGTGGAGGAGACCTCGTTACTACGGTGGCCTTCGGCATCCCGAGCAGCGTGTCCACCGCAATCCTGCTGGGCGCCTTTATCATCCAGGGCATCGTGCCCGGGCCCGACCTCCTTAACCCGGCGAAATACCTGACGCTTACGACTTCGTTCGTGTGGATCATTATCGTCTCCAACATCATCACCGTAGCCGTCTGCTTTTTGTTCCTGAACCAATTGGCCAAGATCACGTTTGTGCGCGGAACGCTTTTGATTCCCCTGCTCCTCCTGCTGGTTTATCTGGGAGGCTTTACGGTCAAGAACAGCTTCGGCGACATGATGTTGGTTGTGATCTTTGGCGGCCTCGGATGGCTCATGGTCCAGTTTGAGTGGCCGCGCCCTCCGCTGCTGCTGGGATTGGTGCTCGGCACCATTGCGGAGAGGAACCTGTGGATTGCGACGAGAGCTTATCATGGTTCCAGTTGGCTCTTGCACCCTGGAGTCGTGATTATCGGTCTCATCATCATAGGAACGATCATCTATTCCCTTTTGCAGAAGTACAGGGAGCGACGGGTTCAGGCGGGGGAGACTGCTGCTGGACCTATGCCGGTGCAGGATACGATCATTCAGAGTCCCGTCTACCGGCCTCTCTTCGCCCTTTTCTGGCTGGTGCTCTTCGGTTACGTGCTGCGAGACGCCTGGTTCGCGATTCGCCTGGAAGATGAGCGCGCCGCAATCTTTCCTCTCATGATTGGGATACCGAGCCTTGGGCTTTCCGCTCTGATATTCGGCCGGGAGTTCTTGGGCACGCTACGGTCGGCGTTGCCGTCGGAGCGCCATGACCTCCTGGAGCGAAAGGTCATCCGCAACCGGGCCATGGGGATCCTCGGCTGGATTGGGGGCTTCTTTGTCGCCATCTGGCTCCTGGGATTCAACATCGCTGTGCCGGTAGCCACCTTTCTCTATCTTAAGTTCGGAGCAAGAGAGAAGTGGCCGATAACCGTCATGCTCACGATGGGGTTTTGGATTTTCTTCTATGGTCTGTTTGACTACATCCTTCATCTCCCCTTCCCCGACGGTGAAGCCTTCCGGTGGTTAAAATAGTCCCTCCTCGGCTGCTTGTTCGCCAAAGGCCAGCCATTCTTCTACTGGCTCCCGTTTTTTTTTGCGGCTGTAGTTTTCAAGGTCCCATTGTGCGGGAGCAAATCCAAGACCTGGGCCGCTTTGAGTTTCGCGAGCCGGCAGCGGGATTGGAGGGGGTTGTGATCGGGGCGCCGCACGGGAGGACCGATCGCAATTCGGACATACTGGCCACGGCGTTGAGCGACCGGACCGGGGCCGGGTTGGCGATCGCCTACGGGTTTGGATCTAAGCGTATTCCCGTGAATCAGCCTATCGTCAGGACGGGCGCTTACCCGACATCCTCAAAGGTTCCCCAACGGGGAAGCGTCTTCAGAGAGTTCAGAAAGATTCTACAGCAGGCGGCCAAGGGAGAGCTCGACCTGTATATAGGAGTTCACAGGTCTGGGACGGGGAAATCTGACCGGATTGAAGTCGCCACCAGCGGTCTGACGTTTGAGGAGGCGATGGCTCTTAAAGCGGCCTACATGGGCATCCGCGACCGGCTGGCTCTAGGCAAGGAGGCCCCCCGGCTCGAAATGGCCATCGAGCCACTGGAAAGGATCTCGTGGCGCGACTCCGGGG
>MGSR01000126.1:0-3852 GCA_001798565.1 Deltaproteobacteria bacterium RIFCSPLOWO2_12_FULL_60_16 | reverse complement strand
CGGAGTGCTCCTGATCGCGGAAAAGGGACTGAATATCCGCCTGCCGCAATCCTTCTCGTCAAACGCGGGAGAACGAGTCTACGCGGAAATTCTATGTCGCTGGATAGAGCAGGTCCTAGTCGTCCTGCGCGATAACCCCTTGGGGCTTCCGCAGGTCCAGGTCAAGCTCACGGAGCTTGGAAGGTTCGAACTGGTGGGCTCCAAAAAAGCGCTTTCAGGGGCTGTAATAGGCTCACCTCACGGCAGCTACGACGAATTCACGGCGGAAATGGTGAAACGTCTCAGTTATCGGACGGGATTTGCCGCGGTTATCGCCAAGGGCTTTACTCCCACCGAGACCGGCGCCACGCGCATCAATGTCAACCGGCCCACGGAGAAGATCCCCTATTCGGAAGGGCGTGAACTGCGCAGTCCGCGGGCGCGGGAGACCTACGGCGCCTTCAAGGATCTTGTTTTGGAGGGCTCGCGCGGAGGTCTGGAGCTCTACATCGATGTCCATCAGTACAATACGGACAGCAAAATCCAGGTGGCCACGGTGGGCATTTCCCAGAGGGAAGCCAAGATCGTCAAGATGATCTACCGTGAGATCCGAGACCAAATGCTCGAGAGGCGATCTCATATCCCGGCCGTCGATCTGCTCATAGAGCCCCTCGATGAAGTGGAGATCGGCGCATGGGCCGCCAAGACTGAGGGTATCTTGGGTCTGGCCAAGAAGAGTTTGCACTTCGAGCTGCCTAGCCACCAGGTTCTTTCGAGCAATGAGGCCCGCGACGCCTACACCCGCATCCTGGCCGCCCTTCTTCGAGAATCGGCGCCGCTACTGCTGCCGAAGTGGCGGCCCTAAGGCGGTAGCGGAGTCGTCAGGGACTCGAGCTGCGAGTTGCGACTTTAGATTGACATCCTACCGGCGAAGATGTAAAAAAAAGCCAATTTTGGCGTATCATAGTAATCTCGCGAAAGGAGAAAATGATGGCTGATCGACTGAGTGCGGTGCTCTGTGGGTTAATGTTTTCCTCTTTTGTTCTGTTAACCGGTTGTCCTCCGCCGGCAACCACGCAACCGGATGCTTCTTCTACGGCAGGGAAGGCGTCCGCGAAAGGGAAGGCTTCGGCGACCGCGAAGGCAAAGACTCCCGCGTCGAGTCTGGAGGCGGCGCGTCGGGGCAAGGCCCCTGCCGGAGGGCCTCTCAAGGATATCTATTTTGATTTCGACCGCTATGACCTTAAGGCCGATGCGCGGGCCACGCTTAAGACCAACGCCGGTTGGCTCAAGGCCAACCCCTCTGCCAGGGCGGAGATCGAGGGTCACGCTGACGAACGGGGGACCAATGAATACAACCTGGCGCTGGGCGCCAAGAGGGCTCAGGCAGCTAGGGATTACCTTGCCGGCCTGGGCATAGCGAAGGCGCGCCTGTCGACCAAGAGCTACGGCGAAGAGCTGCCGGTCTGCAAGGAACAGAACGAGGGCTGCTGGCAGAGGAACCGCCACGACCGCTTTGTTGTCGCCCCTGCGCGGTCAAACTAGTAAAAGCACAGTTCAGGCTCCGAGCCGGTAAATCAGGCGGCCTGGGGGTATCGGGGATCGGATCCCGCTGCCCCCACTGCCTGCCGTACGCCCGCTTCCATGGCCGACCCCTTTTTTCGCTTGACAAGACCGGCAGCGTTACAGTATAGGGCTTAAGTTGTAGACGTAATTTAGGCCTTAAGTACCAAGAGAAAGTCTAAGGACAACTGGAGGATAAAATGAAAGGCTTACTTTCAATAACAGGTATCGTTCTAGTCTACATGGTTTTTGCCCTTTCCTCGTGCGCCCTGGAACAGGAGATGGCGGCCCCGCCGGCAAAACCGGCCGCGCCGATGGTGGCTGAGGCTAAGAAACCGCCGGCGAAGGCGCCAGCCGCGAAGGTGAAGCCGGTCAAGGCGTCGGGAGACATCGGGCTGCTGGACCTGGAAAAGAACTACATGATCCTGGTCACCAAAGAAGGGAAGCTCATCACGGCGGATTTTAACAACAAGACGAAGGTTCAGAAACTCGTGCCCGGGCCGTCGAAAATGAGCGACATCAATCTGGGACAGAACGCTGCGGTTACGTACGTGAAGAAGGGCAGCAAGAACATAGCCACCGCCGTCGAATACGCGGTCAAGGCAAAGAAGGGCGAATAGGTTTACAACGACGAACAATAGGAGAAGGACATGGGAAAGAAATTCATTTGCGCAGCCATCGTATTGACGTTTTTCGCCGCAGCACCGGTTTTAGCCCAGGAGAAGAAGGCCAAGCCCTTGAAGGTCACCGGCGATGTTGGCCTCTTGGACACGGAGAAGAACTATATGATCGTCGTGACCAAGGAGGGCAAACTGGTTACCATTGATTTCGATAAAAAGACCAAGGTCACAAAGTATGTGCCTGAGAAGGCCAAAATGAGCGACATTAACCTCGGGCAGGCCGCCTCCGTAACCTACAAGAAGCAAGGCGATAAAAATATTCTCGATTCGGTCGACGTTAAGGTTAAGGCAAAGAAAGGCGAGTAGCTGTAAAGCGCGCTATTTTTTCGTGCTTGGCGGGCAACCTTTGAAGCGGGCTCAAACGCAGGGCCCGCTTTTTTTTCCCTGGAAATAAATCTCGGTATCTTCTAACCGGCATCTGCCGCCACATGGAACCAGATCCGGGTCCCCTTCCCGGGTGCGGTTTCGATGGAGAAGGTACCGCCGAGCTTTTCGATCCTTTCCTTCATTGCGCCAAGGCCCAATCCGTTACCGCTGTTCTTTATGCTCGGCATGTGAAAACCCACACCGTCGTCTTTTAGCTCGCCGCGGATGGTTTTCTCTTTATGTTCGAGGAAGATCTCGGCTCTGGAGGCCTGAGCGTGTCGGGCGATATTCATCAACCCCTCCCGCAAGACATAGTAGAGTTGCTGCTCAACCTCTGGGGCAAGGGTCAGCTCGTCGGGCTCACTTTCCAGGACCACTCTCAGTCCTAAGCCATCGCGCAGGAACTTCATTTCTTCCCTCAGTCTTTCCATGAGCGTGCCCGCTGGTAAGGCGTCGGTCTCTTTTCCCGCAAGAAATTCCCTGATCTCCGCCATCGAGCTTCGGGCGGCTTCTTCCATCGAGCGGAGCTCGTCGGAGAGCTCAGCCGGGCTCTGCAGGAAGAGTCCGCGACAGGCTTCGAGCCGCAGCGTCAGGCTTGCGAGGACCTGGAGCAGCCGGTCGTGAAGTTCTCGGGCGATTCTTTGCCTCTCCTCGCGGGTGGCCACTTCCCCGGCGGTCTTGTAAAGGGCCATGAGCCTTTCGTTCTGTCTCATTTCGAACTCGCTGAGGAATCCGAAGATATAGGCCAGCACGAGCATGTAGATGGACCGGATGATGAACGTGTCAATACCCAGGGGGTTTTCTGAACTAGGATCGAATCGGATAAATCCGTAAAGGGTAACCCCCACCACGGCAACAAGAAGGCCCCCTTTCATGCCATAACGGGAACTGGCGGTGATAACCGGGAAAAGGTAAAAAACAAAGAACGGCGTTCGGGAGCCTCCAGTGGAATAGACCATCAGAGAGACCCAGAGAATATCCAGGCAGGTGGTGATAAGGCCAATTTTCTTCGAGTCTGTCTTTTCGCTTCTCGCAAGATAAAGGATGCTCAGGCTGTAAATGAAAAATGTATAGAGCGAGAAATACGAGAGAACAGGAAACCGCGCTGCCCTTTCAGGGTTGAGCTGGATGACAACGATGGCAGCGATCGAAAAACCCAGCCTTATCCATCCCAGGACCTTTTCTTTTTGCTGCTGCCATTGTTCTTCAAGCGGCATTTTTAACCTCGCGGCACCAAGGCGCGCTATTCCTGTCACCGGCCTTT
>MGSR01000125.1 GCA_001798565.1 Deltaproteobacteria bacterium RIFCSPLOWO2_12_FULL_60_16 | reverse complement strand
GTGAAGCTCGGTGAAAAGTTGCCATAGAACCTGGACCTGATTTGCCGGAACAGCGAACTTCTTGAGCTCGCTCTCTTCATCCGAGTTCTCTGCCAGAACGACGTCCCGAACGAGATGCTTTTCCAGCCGACGCCATTCATCAATCCCTTTGGTGATGCCCAGCCGGCGCGTGGCAAGGTCCCACAGATCGGGCCGCGACACGATTCTCTCGGGAGCCGAAGAAACGCGGTTGAAGAAAGGAGAATCAACCAGATCTATGACGTGAGAACGGAGGTAGCCCCTTAAGGGGAGGTTGATGAGGAGAAGCGTCGCCTTGGCCAAGGGATGCTGGACGAGCGGCTCCTCTGCGGAGACGGCCATGGGAATGGAATGGCGGGAGAAGATTTCCTTGATCCATGGAAGGTAGGGTTCCAGAGTGCGGCCCGCCACTCCGATCTGATCGAAGGAGAATCTATCGTCGGAGACGAGCCTTAGAATCTCTTTTGCCACGGCGTCGATCTCTTCGCGAGCGCTGAAGCAGCTGAAAATCGTAACCGGAAAATCATCGATCGGTCGGCGCGGCTTGTCCGTCTCCTCGGCAAAGAGCGGAAGGAGCGACGTGTGCGTCGCCCTGCGCTCCGGTTCTGCGGCCAGGTTGCGGGTTTGCGCCTCGCCGTCAGCCAGACCGTGCACGTATCTTTCATAAAAGCGCTCGGCGAAAGTCCAGGCCGGATGTTGGGGTCTCTCGTGAACGAGCGGAAAGAAGAGGGTAGTTGGATATTGGCGCGCTACGGACTGGAAAAGATCGAGCTGGACTTGGGTCAAGTCGTAGAAGCCATAGTAGAAGATGCGATTGAACTGTTTTAGGTAAATCGATGAAGACGCCTGCTCCAGTGCCATGAGATCCAAATCCGTATAGTCCCGCAGGTTCCATTTTTCACAGCAAGAGAGAAATGTCTGAAAAAGGTTCAAAAGTTTTTCGACGCCTTCCGTAGCTTCTTCAAAAAGATCGCCTCTCACAGCTTCGAGGGCCACAGAGGGATTGACCACGCCGTCCTTCAAGTCCCTGAGAGTTTGCCACAGGGCGGCCGATCCCCCCGCTTTCTCTTCGAGGCCGATGAACGGCTCGGTGCCGGGCAGTTCCATGCGGATGATCTGCCGCAGTATCTCCTCAAGGAGAGAGTTGTCCTGGAGGGGCCGAGCCTGCGCGCCGTGACGCTCCTCCAAAAGACGGAGAGAGAGCTGATAGAAAGTCAGAATGTGAAGGTTCAACAGACTCAGGCCGCGCTCTTGAGCCAGGAGCGCTTTAAGCCGCCGCCTGAGCGAATCGGAGGGGACCAGAATCAAAAGCGGAGAGAGGGGAGAGTTCTTTTTATGGGCGAGGATTTCCTCCACCAAGGCGTCCTCGAGATAGGGATGAAATGGGCCCAGAACAGTTCGCATGGAGGACCTGCAAACCGAGATTAACATAACCGCCATCCCGGTCCAAGATTTTTAAGTTGCAAATCGCCGGACAAAGTTTTAAACCAATGGCGGACTCTCTCCCTTCCCATGCCTCTGAGACGCGAAATTCAAAGAGCCTTTTTCGTTTTCCTTTGCCTTTTCGTTTTTGCCTGGCCGCGTCCGGCGACCGCCCAGCCATTCGGCGGCGGGACCGTTGTCTCGGACACGGAGCTGGCGACCAAGGCCGGGATGGAGATTCTCAAGCGAGGCGGCAACGCGGTCGACGCCGCAGTGGCCACCGCCTTTGCCCTCGGGGTCGTGGACCCGGCCTCATCGGGCGCCGGCGGGGGCGGCTTCATGGTGCTGTATCAGAGCAAGGAGAGGAAAGCCCACGTCTTGGATTTTCGGGAAACCGCCCCTTCAGCGGCCCGAAAAGAGCTCTACATGAAAGGGGGCCGCCCGGTGCCGGCCTTGAGCCTCACCGGCGCGCTCGCGGTCGCGGTGCCGGGGCAGGTCGCCGGCCTGGCCGCGGCTTTGAAGCGCTTCGGCACCCTGCCGTTGGCCACGGTGATGGCGCCGGCGATCCGCTACGCCTCGGAAGGTTTTCCCATCCCGCCGCATCTTCACTTTGCCATCGAGCGCCAGCTTGCCTCGATTCGCAAGTTCCCCAATCTCGCCAGGGTCTTCCTGGCAAAAGAGGAGGTTCCCCGCGAGGGAGAAAGCATACGCCAGCCCGAGCTGGCCGAGACGCTCAAGGCGGTGGCGGAGCAGGGAGCGCAGGTTTTCTATCAAGGCTGGATCGCTCAGGCGATCGTGGACGGGCTGAAAAAAAATGGCGGTGTTTTGACGCTCGAGGACTTGAAAAACTATAAACCCGTCTGGCGGGAGCCCATCATCGGCAGCTATCGCAAGCGCCCGGTCATCACCATGCCGCCGCCGAGCTCCGGAGGCATCGCCCTCGTCCAGATGCTGAACGTGCTGGAGAGATACCAGCTGCACCTGATCCCGCACAACTCGGCGACTCATCTGCACCTGCTGGCGGAGACCATGAAGCACGCCTTTGCCGACCGGGCTCAATATCTCGGCGACCCCGATTTCGTTCACGTCCCTACGGAGAGGCTCACCTCGAAGGAGCACGCGGCGTGGATCAGCGGCCGGATCTCTTCGGTGCGCACTTACGGTCCGAGATTTTACGGCCTGGCCGCTTCCAAGCCGGAGCAGGGCGGCACCAGCCATTTCGGAGTCCTGGACCGGTTCGGCAACGCGGTTTCCTGCACTCTGACCATCAACACCCAGTTCGGCTCCAAGGTGATTATCCCGGGCGCCGGGATCGTCATGAACAACGAAATGGACGATTTTTCCATCGAGCCCGCCGCGCCTAACGTCTACGGACTGATCGGTATGGAGGCCAATTCCATTCAGCCGCGCAAGCGGCCTTTGAGCAGCATGACGCCGACCATTATCCTTCAAGGCGACAGGCCGGTTCTGATCGTCGGGGCCTCGGGCGGCCCGCGCATCATCAACGCCGCCTTGCAGGCGATCCTCAATGTCGTGGACTTTCGTTTGCCGCTCAAGCAGGCCATCGCCTCACCCCGCATCCACCACCAGTGGATGCCGAACGAGCTCGCGGTCGAGGGGAAGTTTCCGCCGAGCACGCGGAAATCCCTGGAAAGAAGGGGACACGTGCTTAAAGAGAGGGCTTCCCTGGGCGTGGTGCAGGCGATCTCGGCGCAGCGCTCCAGAATCGACGCCGAGGCCGACCCGAGGAAGGAAGAAAAAGCCGCCCCACGGAAGTAGCCGGTTGATTTTAGCCGCTCTTTTTCCTAATATGCGGCCGGACTCGATATATGCTCGTAAAACAGGAGGACGCTATGTGGAACCGGTCTAGAGGCGTATTAGTTCTCAGCTTGTTGGCTGTCGCTGTTTGTTGGCAAACAGGCGTCGCCTGGTCGCAAAGCGCGCCGGATTCTAAGGTGATAGAGGGCGCAAAAAAAGAAGGTGAGGTCGTCTGGTACACCACCATGACGCTGGATCAGAGCAAGCAGGTGGTAGACGCTTTTCAGAAGAAATATCCGTTCATCAAGCCCACGCTTTTCCGCACCGGCGGCGGGCCGATGCTCAACAAGATCATGACCGAGGTCCGTGGCGGGCGGCATGCCTGGGATATCCTGGTCGGCAGGGGCGAGATGGTTCTTCCGCTGATGGAGAGAAAGCTTTTGGCCTCCTACGTGTCCCCCGAGACCAAGGCGATAGACAGCCAGCTGGTCGATAAGGAGGGGTACTGGACCGCCTACTACATTAATACGTACGTTCTCGGTTGGAACACCAAGATGGTAAAAAAGGCGGATGTCCCCACGAGCTATGAAGAGCTCCTCAATCCCAAATGGAAGGGCGGGCAGATCTCCATCGACACCGAAGCCTACGGGATGCTTCAGGGTCTCATCGGGCTATGGGGCAAAGAAAAGGCCGTGTCTTACTTTAAGAGGCTGGCCGCCATGGATCCGGTTCCCAAGCGGGGAAACACGGAAAGAGTCCAGATGGCCGTGGCCGGCGAATATCCGCTCATTATCGCCTACAACCAGACGATCCAAAGGATGACCTCAAGGGGGGCGCCGATCGACTGGCTGGCCCTGGAGCCGGCGGTGGTCCAAGTTAATCCGGCGATGCTGGCTGCCAACGCCCCTCATCCCAATGCCTCTCGGCTCTTCGTTGATTTTATTCTCTCAAAGCAAGGGGGCGAGATGCTGCGCAGCTTCCAGCGGATTCCCGTTCGCAAGGATGTGGACCCGGATCCTGCGAGACTCTTCAGGGGATACAAGTACGTCATCGAGAACCCGGAGGACTACAAAAACTTCGACGAGACGGTGAAGCTGTATCTGGAGATCTTCAAGCTACGTTAATCGTTATTGGTTACTCGTTACTGGTTGAATTGAAAGGGTTAGGCTAATACACGAATAACCAATAGGGGTGAGGTTGGGCGGAGGAGGGGACGAATAACGAGTTACGACCCGAACGGGTTCTTGAGCAGGATAGTCTGCTCTCTGCCGGGGCCGACCGAGATCAGAATCATCTCCATTCCGATAATTTTCTCCAGCCGCCGCACGTATCTCTGCGCGTTGGCCGGGAGATCGGAAAGGCTCTTTGCCCCTGATATGGGAGTACTCCAGCCGTCCATTTTTTCCCACACCGGCTCCGCGCGCTCCAGAACTCTCAGGCTGGCGGGAAAATCGTGGTAGGTCTTGCCCTCGCAGCGGTAGGCGACGCATACGCCGATCTTTTTGAAGCCGGTGAGCACGTCGAGCTTTGTCAGCGCGATGCCGGTGATGCCGTTGACGCGCACGGCATAGCGCACGCCGACGGCGTCGAACCAGCCGCAGCGCCGCGGCCGGCCGGTGGTGGCGCCGAATTCGCTTCCCTCCTCTTTTAATTTTTCGCCTTCCGGTCCCTTCAGCTCCGTCGGAAACGGGCCGCTCCCCACGCGGGTCGTGTAGGCCTTGGAGATGCCGATGATCTGATGGACGTTTCGGGCGCCGATTCCGGCGCCGGAGCAGAGCCCGCCGATCACCGTGTTGGACGAAGTGACGAAGGGATAGGTGCCGTGGTCCACATCGAGGAGCGTTCCCTGAGCGCCTTCGAAGAGCACCTTCTTACCGGCCCTGATTTCGTTGTCGAGCAGCAGGCCCGTGTTGGCCACGTGCCCTTTCAAGCGCTCGCGGTAGCCGCGGTAGGTGTCGTGAATCTCTTTGAAGCTGAGCGTCTTCTCCTTGAGGATCGCCTTGAGATAGATGTTTTTTTCTTTGATATTGTGGCGGAGCTTGTCGCGAAACGTATCTTGCTCCAGGAGATCGACGAAGCGGATGCCGGTCCGGGCGACCTTGTCTTCGTAGGCGGGACCGATCCCCCGCCCCGTGGTGCCGATCTTTCCCTTGCCCCGGAGTCTCTCCCGGGCCAGATCGATGGCCTTGTGGTAGGGCATGATCAGATGGGCCTGCTCGCTGATACGGAGAAAGGAGTCATCGAGCAGGTATCCCCGCTTTTTGAGCCCGTCGAGCTCCTCGAGCAGGACCCCCGGGTCCACCACCACTCCGTTGCCGATGACGCAGAGTTTGCCCGGATGCAGAGCGCCGGAGGGGATCAGATGGAGGACGGTCTTGTTTCCGTTGACGACGAGCGTGTGGCCGGCGTTGTTGCCCCCTTGAAAACGGACGACGATATCCGCGTCCCGGGTAAAGAGATCGACGATCTTTCCTTTACCCTCGTCGCCCCATTGGGCCCCGATCACGGCAACATTCGCCATCTTTTTACGACCCCGTCGGCAGACAGTCGGCAGAACAGAAAAAAGCGTTCAAGTTGTTTAAATTGTTCAATTCGTTCAACGGATTGAACGGCTTGAACGTTTTGAACGGCCCATTTTCAGTCACAGTTTTACTAATTCGGCGGTGACGATGTTCGGCAGCTCGCGAAGGGCCTCCAGCGTCTCCTTGGGCACGGGATCGTCGACATGGAACAGCGAGATCGCCATGCCCCCCACCTTCTCGCGGCCCAATTCCATGGCGGCGATGTTAATCTTGTGCTTGCCCAGGAACGTTCCAACGGCGCCCACGACCCCGGGGACATCCCGGTTATGGAGGATGAGGATGTAGCCCTCGGGAACCGCCTCGAGATAAAAGCTGTCGATCTTGACGATTCTTAGATTGTTGCTGCCGAAGATCGCGCCGGCGACCTCGAGATCCTTCTCCTTCGTCTTGACCCTGACGGTTATCGAGCTGGCGTAGTCAGTGGCCTTGCTGCTCTTGGATTCCACCACCTTGATGCCGCGCTCGCGCGCGACTACCGGGGCGTTGACGTAATTGACGCTCGACTCCATCATCGGAGTCAAAATTCCCTTGAGCACGGCGAGCGTCAGGGGCGCCACGTCGTATTGCGTCACCTCGCCGCTGTATTCGATGTGGACCTCCTGGGGAAATGTGGCGAGCATCTGCACCTGGAGGCTGCCGAGCTTTTCGCCCAACGTCAGATAGGGCCGCAGCGCGTTCAAGAGCTCCGGGCTCACCGAAGGGACATTGACGGCATAGCGGATCACTCCACGAGTCAGAAAATCGACCATTTGCTCGGCCACCGCAATCGCGACATTGAGCTGCGCCTCATCCGTGGAAGCCCCCAAGTGAGGCGTGGTAATGACCTGCTCCATCTTGAGGAGCGGGTGGTCCGGGGAAGGGGGCTCTTCGACGAAGACGTCCAGGGCGGCTCCCGCCACCTTGCCCTCCTTCAGCGCCTCCACCAGATCGTTTTCGTCCACGATCCCGCCGCGCGCGCAGTTGATGATTCTTACCCCCTGCTTCATTTTGGCGATGGCCTTGCGGTTGATCAGGCCGCGGGTCTCGTTGGTCAGCGGCACGTGCACGGTGATGAAATCCGACCTCTTGAAGATCTCATCCAGGCTTACCGGCTCGACGCCGAGCCGGGCAGCGTTTTCGGGCGTGACAAAGGGGTCATGGCCGATCACTTTCATTCTCAGGCCCACGGCCCTCTCGGCGACGATGCGCCCGACATTGCCGAGGCCGATGACGCCCAGGGTCTTGTTGCAGAGCTCCACCCCCATGAACTTGTCGCGCTTCCACTGGCCCGATTTGAGAGAGGCGACGGCCTGGGGAATGTGGCGGGCGAGCGAGAGCATCAGGGAAATGGTGTGCTCGCCGGTGGTCACGTTGTTGCCGCCGGGCGTGTTCATGACCACTATCCCCTTTTTGCTCGCGGCCTCGACATCGACATTTTCGACGCCGACTCCGGCCCTGCCGATGACTTTGAGATGGCCCGCCGCCTCGATGAGTTCGGCGGTCACCTTGGTGCCGCTGCGGATCACCCAGCCGTGGTAGGGTCCGACGATCTTCTTGAGCTCCGGCGGCTTGAGCCCGAGACGCACGTCCACTTTGAAGTCAGGCGCGCGTTCGAAGACCTCGAGCCCTTGAGGGGCCAGCGAATCTGTCACAAGTATGTTCGTCTTTTCCATCGACTCTCTTTCATTCCTCCATCCTCTGTTTTCCCGTTAATCCAGGCCCTCCATAAGAATCTCCTGGGCGGCGCCCACCCCACGGCCGAATGCGACAGGGTGCCCGAGCTTCTTGAGCGCCATCTCCAAGGCGCTGATGGCGACCAGGACGTCGAAGGCGCCGATATATCCGACATGGGCGATGCGAATGATCTTTCCTTTAAGTTGATCCTGTCCTTCGGCGAACGTGATACCCATGCGCTCGCGGAGATAGTCGAGCAGCTTTTCTCCGTCCATTCCTTCCGGGAGCACGATGCCGGTGGCCGCCGGACTGGGATTCTCCGGGGCGAGGAGCTTAAGCCCCAGGGCCGCGGCCGCGGCGCGGGTGGCCCGCGCCAGCCTCTCGTGACGGGCGTAGACCCGCTCCAGCCCTTCTTTTTGCATCATCTCCAACGAGGCGTGGAGCCCGAAGACCAGAGAGACCGCCGGCGTAAAGGCGGTGGTCTTTTTTAACTGGTTTTTGCGCTCGAGCCTCAAGTCGAAGTAGAAGCGGGGGAGCTTCGCCTTCTCGGTTCGCGCCCAGGCGCGCTCATTGAGCGCGATGAAGCCCAATCCCGGCGGGAGCATCAAGGCCTTCTGAGAGCCCGTGACCAGAACATCGATGCCCCACTCATCCATGGGCACGGGCAGAACGCCGACGGCAGTCACTCCGTCGACCACCAGGAGCGGGCCGCCGCGCGTCAACTCCGCTATCTCCTGTACCGGATGGAGCGTTGTCGTCGAGGTCTCGCTCGCCTGGATGAGCACGCCCTGGATGTCGGGATAGACTTTGAGATGCTTCTCTACGACCTCGGGCTTGACTGCTTTGCCCCATTCCACTTTGAGCTGAGTGACCTGGAGGCCGAACGCCTGACCGATCTGCTGCCAGCGCTCGCCGAACTTTCCACCGTTGATCACCAGAACCTTTTCTCCGGGCGAGAAGAGGTTGGAGACGGCCGCCTCCATCGCCCCGGTTCCCGATGAGGCCAAAACCAGGACGTCATTTTTCGTCCCGAAGAGCGCCTTCAACCCCTCGCGCGCCTCGGCGAAGACCTCGCTGAACTGGGGCGTCCGGTGGTGGATCATGGTCTGGGCCATCGCCCTGACCACCTCGTCGGGCACAGGGGTCGGTCCCGGCGCCAGCAGGTATTGTTTAATCATCTTGTGTCCTTTTTGTCTTGAGTCTCATAGGGGTGGAGTGGGCGTCGTGTCAAGGAACGAGCGCAACGAGGCGCGAGCCCCGAGCCGACTGAGGCGTACTTTTCTTGTACGCCGCAGGGAGGGCGAGGGGTGATTAACGAAGTGGCGCGAAGTTGATTGGCACGGCACACAAAAAAACCTGGACCTCTATGTATAAGAGACCCAGGCGTTCGGCCATCTTAACGCTTTGCACTCCCCCGTGGTCGATTCCACGTAGACGCCAGTCGCGCAAACCGATGGATGATTTTTTACCTATCGTAGAAGACTTCCTTTGTCAACGGGTTTATTATTTGCCAAGGTGTTTGAACTGTGCGAATATTCGCTGCCGGTCGCACGAGGATAGGGAGGGCAACGATGCTGTACCGAACGTTGGGTACAACCGGACTTAAGATTTCCGAGATCGGCTTCGGCTGCGGCAACAACGCCGTGCTCATGGTCAAAGCGCCGCACGAGGAGCAGGTCAAGGCGGTGCGCCACGCGCTCGACCTGGGAATCAATTTCTTCGACACCGCCTTCGCCTACGGCTTGGGGAAGTCCGAGGAAAATCTGGGACGGATTCTAAACGAGCTTGGGGCGAGGCCCGTGGTTTCCACCAAGATTCGGCTCGCTGCCGACGCCGTCGACGACATCAAAGCGGCCACGATCCGCGCGGTCGAGGCCGGACTGGAGCGGCTTCGCCGGGAGCGCGTCGACTTCGTCCAGCTTCACACCCGGGTCACGCAAGTGCGCGGCATGGGGAAACGTTTCAGCCTCTCTCCGGGCGACGTG
This sequence comes from Deltaproteobacteria bacterium RIFCSPLOWO2_12_FULL_60_16, assembly GCA_001798565.1. Lineage (GTDB taxonomy): Bacteria > Desulfobacterota > Binatia > UBA9968 > UBA9968 > UBA9968. The sequence continues at coordinate 211 of MGSR01000125.1, read as the reverse complement.
CTCGGCGCAGGCGGCGTGGTCGAAGGTCTCAAGGTGATGCGCGACCGGGGCAAGGTCGGATTTTTCGGCTTCAGCGGGCTCGGCGATCCCAAAGCGCTCCATGAACTGGTTGACAGCGGCGAGTTCCACGGCTTTCAGTGTTACTACAATCTGCTTAATCCCAGCGCCGGCCAAGCCGTGCCGCCGGGCTTCAGCGCCCTCGACTACGGTC
>MGSR01000124.1 GCA_001798565.1 Deltaproteobacteria bacterium RIFCSPLOWO2_12_FULL_60_16 | reverse complement strand
GGAGTTTCGGATTAACCTCCGCACTATTGCTTTCGGGGAGCGAGTCAGGTCCCGAGCGAACGCTTTGCTTTCGGGGAGCGAGGCGAGTCCCCGAGCGACCCTTTCTTGACCGGTCTGGAAACCAAGTTTTTCAACACTCCTTTTTGAAGGATCGCCATTTTTGGGTTGACTTATCCCCTAAAAAAAGGTTAAACGATAAAAAGTTTTTTCATCTTATGTCGTTGCTGCGCCGCACAGTCCGCACGAGAGCTATAGCCGCTGAGAAAAAAGCGGATTTTCGCTTCAGGATCTCCTCTCTCTTGGCGATTTTCTGGCTCGCGATGCCGATCGCGCCATTATGGGCCTCGCCTCTGGAAAACCACAGCAGTGGGGCTCCTGTAATGGAGGAGAGGGTAAAGCCCGAAAACAAGTCCGTGACCTGGGAGGGGCTGCGGCCTCAAACAGAGTCGTCCCCGCTCGCAGGGTTGAGCACGCTGAGACATGTGAAACACCGGGTGCGTCCGGGGGAGAGTCTGGTAAGGCTTTTCTTCCGTTTCGGGCTGAAACTTCAGGAACGGGAGTTGTGGCTTGGGGCGATCCAGAGACATCATCCCATGAAAGCGCTCCACCCGGGCCAGGAGCTGGATTTCTACTTCGAAAAAGGGGTGCCGTCACCGGACGCCGCTAAAGGAAAAGAGACCCTCAAGGCCCTGGAGATCGAGTTCAACGAAGACTGGATCCTCACCTGGGAAAAGGGCAGCCAGGGAATTGTCTTCAGCAAGCGTGAGAAACCGTCCGATGTGGAGCTCAAAACTGCGGCCGGGGTGGTAGAGACCTCCCTGGCCGAGGACGGATCCAGGATCGGGCTCCAGGCGGGCCTTGTCTCTCAGTTAGCCGATATCTTTTCCTGGGAGATCGACCTCCATAAGGACATTCGGCCAGGGGATACCTTTAAGCTCGTCTACGAGCAGAAGTCGCGCAAGGGCAAGGAGCATAACTCCTCCTTCCGCGTCCTGGCCGCCGAGCTGGTCAACGCCGGCCAGAAATTCTTCGCCATCTATTTCGAGAAGGAACAGGGCAAAGGCGGTTATTACGATCTCGACGGCAGATCGCTGGCCCGGGCCTTCCTGCGCTTTCCCCTGGAGTTCACCAGCATCAGCTCCCGGTACTCTCACTCCCGCTTTCACCCGATTCTCAAGGTGGATCGTCCCCACAACGGCGTGGACTTCAGCGCCAAACGGGGGACTCCGGTCCGGGCGGTGGCGGAGGGCAAGATCCTCTACGCCGGATGGAGAAAGGGCGGCTACGGCAGAATGATAGAAATCCAGCATGACTCCGTCTATACCACCCGTTACGCCCACCTGCAGGGATTGGCGCGGGGGATCGGCAGGGGGCTGAGCGTGCAGAAGGGACAGATCATCGGTTACGTCGGCTCCACGGGCAGGAGCACGGGAGCCCACCTGCACTTCGAGCTGTACCGCGATCAGGAGTACGTGGATCCTCTGAATTTCGAGTATCCTGCCGAGGACAGAATCGAGCCGCGCTTGCGGAGGGTTTTCGACAACGCCAAACAGCTCTTCCTCACGGAGCTGGCCGCCACGCCCCATTCCTAGAGTCGTATACTCGCTATTCGTATATTCGTCATTCGAGTCAACGAATCAACGAGTAACGAGGCAGCAAGTGAGTCCTTTTCAAAAAACGGCTATCTTGTTCTTCGCTACCGGCGCCGGCGCGGGCTATTCGCCGTGGTTTCCCGGGACCGCCGGGACTCTTCTTGCCATTCCTCTCTCCCTCTCCTTGAACGGCATTGCCGCTGCTTCGCTGCCGCTCGCTTTTTTTATTCTCATCGCCCTCACCGTATGCGCCGGCTGGCTCTGCCAGAGGGCGGAGGGGATTTTCCAGGCAAAAGACAGCCCGAAGATCGTCATCGACGAGATCGCCGGCTTCTTGCTGGCCAACTTCCTCTCGCCTTTCGGGTGGGCGCCGACAGGGGCGGCTTTTTTTCTCTTTCGCTTTTTCGATATTATAAAGCCGTTCCCGGCCGGCCGGGCGGAAAAGTTGCCCGGAGGTATCGGCGTGATCCTGGATGACTTGATCGCCGGCTGCTATACATTGTTGATTCTTCGGCTGCTCCTGTTGCGGGGTCTCCTATGATGGAAAAGGCGGTGATCCTCAGCACCGGCGACGAGCTCATCACGGGCCGCGTGGTCGATACCAATTCAGCCTATATCGCCGATAAGCTCTATGGATTGGGCCTCGAGGTGGCGGCCGTCCTCAAGGTGGGGGATAGCCGGGAAAGACTGCTATGGGCGCTGCGCAATGGGCTGGAGATGGGCGATCTGGTCATCGGCACGGGCGGCCTCGGACCCACCACCGACGATCTCACCACAGAGGTCGTGGGGGCGTTCCTCGGGCGGGAGCTGCGCTTGGATGAAGGGGTGGCCGAGTCCTTGAGGCGGAGATTCGCCTCCCGCGGCCTGGAGATGACCGCCAATAACTTGAAGCAGGCGTTGTTTCCGCAGGGGGCCGATATCGTGCCGAACCCGGTGGGAAGCGCCCCGGGCTTTCGCGTCACCACCGGCGAGAGAAAACATCTGATCTGGCTCTCGGGAGTGCCGAGGGAGATGGAGGCGATGCTCAAAGAGAGCGTGCTGCCGTGGGTCGCGGAGCAGAGGAAGGGGGCGGGAGAGATCCTCGGATGCACATTCAAGATCTACGGACTGACGGAGTCCAAGCTGGGCGATATGTTGAAGCCGATCCCGATTTCGGATCGGGTCCGGCTCTCCTATCGCGCCCACTATCCGGATCTCACGCTGCGCCTGGTGGTGCTGGGCGGCGGGGAAAAAAGATTCGCTGAGCTGGCGGCCCGGATCCGGGAGCTCATCGGCCCCCACATCTACGCGGAGGCGGACGAGAGCCTGGAGGAGATTGTCGGCAGGCTGCTCCTGGAAAAGCGTTGGACCTTGGCCCTGGCGGAATCATGCACCGGCGGCTACATCGGCCATAGGATCACGCGCGTGCCGGGGAGCTCGGCCTACTTCAAGACCTCCGCAGTGACCTATTCGAATGAGTCCAAGAGTCGTTTTCTCGGGGTTCAAGGCGCTACCCTGAAACAGCACGGGGCGGTGAGCCGGGAGACGGCTTTGGCGATGGCCGAAGGGGTGCGCCGCCAGGCTGAGGCCGACATCGGCCTCAGCGTTACGGGCATCGCCGGGCCCGCAGGGGGAACTCCCGACAAGCCGGTCGGGACCGTCTGGATCGGGCTGGCTCGCGACCGGGGAAGCGATGCCCGCCTCCTTCGTCTGGCGGGGGATCGGGAGCGGGTGATCCTGGGCGCCTCGCAGGCGGCTCTGCACTGGCTGAGAACGGTTCTCCTTGGCGGTCAGATTAGCGGCGATGGGAAATAGTTATTGGTTACTGGTTACTCGTTACTCGTATACTCGTTTAATCTGGCGAATAACCAATAACGAGTAACTAATAACTAAGATGATTCGCGCCTTTATCGGAGTCAGGATCGACCCGTCGGTGGCCCGGAAGATCTCCGAGGCTCAGGCAGAGCTCAAGAGCAGGCTCTCCGGCATACGCTGGGTCGGGCTGGAAAATCTCCACTTCACGCTGAAGTTCCTCGGACCGATCGAAGAGACGAAAGAAAAACTGATCGCCGAGGCGCTTGAGAAGGCGGTCCAGCCCTTCCCACGGTTCGCTATTCTTGCTAGAGGTGTGGGGGTATTTCCTGATATAAGAAGGGCAAGAATTCTCTGGGTCGGCTTGGAAGGGGAAAAGCTCGCTGCGCTGGCGGCATGGGTAGAGGCGGCGCTGGAGCCCCTCGGCTTTGCGCGCGAGAAGCGGGAGTTCCGACCCCATCTGACCATCGGCCGCTGGCGCAGTTTCAACGGCCGCCCGGAAGCTCTCAAAAATGAGCTTGAGAAATGGAAAACGTGCGGTTTCGGGCAATCGTGGGTGGATGAAGTGTTTTTTTTCCAAAGCATGCTAAAACCCGAGGGGGCTGTCTATCATCCGCTCAGTATCATACGTCTAAGCCAGTAGACGAGGTCCAGAGCCGGCGGCGACGCTAGGAGGCATATTTTTATGGATGTGAACAGAGAGAAGGCGATCGATCTCGCGGTAAGCCAGATCGAAAGGCAGTTCGGCAAGGGCGCCATTATGAAGCTGGGAGAGGGGGGGGTGATCAAAGATATCCCCGTGATCTCCACCGGCTCTCTTGGTCTGAACATCGCCCTGGGAGTGGGAGGCGTGCCCCGCGGTCGGGTGATGGAGATCTACGGCCCTGAGGCATCAGGTAAAACGACCCTGGCCCTGCACATTATCGCCGAGGCACAGAAGCAGGAAGGAATAGGCGCCTTCATCGATGCCGAGCACGCCCTGGATTTGAGCTACGCCAAGAGGCTGGGCGTCAAGACGGATGACCTGCTGATTTCTCAACCCGATCATGGCGAGCAGGCGCTGGAGATCGCCGAGACCCTGGTGCGCAGCGGGGCGATCGACGTTCTGGTCATCGATTCGGTGGCGGCCCTGGTGCCCAAGGCGGAGATCGAGGGAGAGATGGGCGACGCCCACATGGGGCTTCAGGCCCGGCTCATGTCCCAGGCCTTGCGCAAGCTCACCGGGACGATCTCCCGCTCGCAGACCGTAGTGATCTTCATCAATCAGATCCGCATGAAGATCGGCGTGATGTTCGGCAATCCGGAGACCACGACCGGCGGCAACGCGCTGAAATTCTATGCCTCGCTGCGCATGGATATCCGGCGCATCGGCGCCTTGAAAGAGGGGGATGCCGTCGTCGGCGGGCGCACCCGGGTGAAGGTGGTGAAAAACAAACTCGCGCCCCCTTTCAAGGAGGCGGAGTTCGATATTCTTTACGGCACCGGCATCTCGCGCGAGGGGGAGCTGGTCGATCTCGGCAGCGACACGGCAGTCCTGGAGAAGAGCGGCGCCTGGTATTCGTTCAATGGCGAGCGGATCGGCCAGGGCCGGGAAAGCGCCAAGGAATTTCTCAAACAGCACCCCGAGACCGCCAACGAGGTGGCGGGAAAGGTTCTGGACAAGGTCGGACTGAAGCGGGCCGCGGCGGAGCCCACGGCGCACGCCCCGGAGAAAAAAGAAAAGGCAAAGGGGAGATAGCAGGCAATAGGCGATAGGCAACAGTTAATCAACTCATGCCTGAAAAAGGGCGTGGAAATCCTGAGGAGGCGCTAAAGCGCGCCTACAAGTTTCTTAGTTACCGTCCCCGCAGCGAAGCAGAGGTTCGCGCCAAACTGAGCCAGCTCGGCTTTCCCCACAAGAACATCGAGACCACTCTGGAAAAACTCCGTTCCCTAAGCTTGTTGGATGACGAGTCCTTTGCCCGAGGCTGGGCCCGGGCAAGGGCCGAAGGCCGGGGTTACGGTCCCTTGCGTATTGAGAGGGAACTCAGGCAAAAAGGGATAGCGAGATCGGTGATCCAGGAGGTCGTGCGCGAGACCTTCGGCCGGAACGAAGGGAAAGAGAAGGCTAGAGGGCTCTTGGAAAGGAGATTCCGCGGCAAGGATCTGGGCGACCGGAAAATCCTGAACCGGGCCATAGCCTTTCTCCAGCGCCGCGGCTACCGCAGCTCCGTGATCGCGGAGGTTTTAGGAGAACCTCCGGGTGATGACTGAAAGGAATCGATGACGACCGGGAACGAAATCCGAAAATCCTTCCTGGACTACTTCGCCAGGCAGGGCCATACCGTGGTGAAGAGCTCCTCGCTGGTGCCGGAGAAGGACCCGACGCTGCTCTTCACCAACGCGGGCATGGTCCAGTTCAAGAACGTCTTTCTCGGCGTGGAGCGGTGCCCCTACGCGCGCGCGACGAGCTCGCAGAAGTGCCTGCGCATCAGCGGCAAGCACAACGACCTCGAAGCGGTCGGGCGCGACACTTACCATCACACCTTCTTCGAGATGCTGGGCAACTGGTCCTTCGGCGATTACTACAAGGAAGAGGCGATCGCCTGGGCGTGGGAGCTGCTCACGCGCGAGTGGGGCCTGCCCAAGGAGCAGCTTTGGGCGACGGTATTTCAAACGGACGAGGATGCCGAGAAGCTCTGGCGCAAGGTAAGCGGGTTTCCGGCCGAGCGCGTCCTGCGCTTCGGCGAGAAGGATAATTTCTGGGAAATGGGAGAGACCGGACCCTGCGGCCCCTGCAGCGAGATCCACATCGATCGCGGCGCCGGGGCCTGCGACCGAAAGGGGAAGAAGGGCCACCGCTGCCGGGTGAACGGCGATTGCGCCCGCTTCATCGAGCTGTGGAATCTGGTCTTCATCCAGTACAACCGCGGCGAGGACAGAGAGCTGGCCGAACTGCCGGCCAAACATGTGGACACCGGCATGGGATTGGAGCGGATCGCGGCGGTGCTTCAGGGCGCGCTTTCCAACTACGACGTCGACTTCATGCGCGACCTGATCGCTGCCGCCGAGAGGCTTGCGGGGAAAAAGTATGGCGCATCCGCCATAACCGACGTTTCCTTCCGGGTGATCGCCGACCATGCGCGGGCCGTAAGCTTTCTGATCGCGGACGGGGTGACGCCCGGCAACGAGGGGCGCGGCTACGTGCTGCGGAGACTGCTCAGGCGCGCCGCCCGGCACGGGCGGATGATCGGCTTAAAAGGGCCTTTTCTGCACCGGGTAGCCGTCGCCGTGGTGGAGATCATGAGCGGCGCCTTTCCGGAACTTGGCGGCGAACAGCAGCGAATCTCCGAGACGATCCGCGGCGAGGAGGAGCGCTTCGGCGAGACCCTGGAAAAAGGGCTGGCGCTGTTGGAAGAGGCGACGGCTGAGCTCAAGCGCCGCAAGAAAAAAATCCTCTCCGGCGAAGTGGCCTTCCGGCTCTACGATACCTA
>MGSR01000123.1 GCA_001798565.1 Deltaproteobacteria bacterium RIFCSPLOWO2_12_FULL_60_16 | reverse complement strand
TTATGGAGCTCAAGGAGTTCATGTACGAGCTTCCCGGCTCGCTGGTCGCGGCCTATCCGGCCCGCGATCGCGCCGAGGCTCGCCTCATGGTAGTGAATAGGACCACGGGAGAGCTGGCCCACAGCCGTTTTTCCTCCGTGGGTGAATTCCTGCGCGCCGGCGACCTGCTGGCGCTGAACGACACCAGGGTGGTGCCGGCCCGGCTGCGGGGGCGGAAGGAGAGCGGGGGAAAGGCGGAGGTGCTTCTCCTCGAGCCTTTTCCCAATTGGCCTGGCTTATGGATCGCTCTGGTGGACTCCTCGAAGAGGCCGGCGCTCGGCAGCCGGATATTTTTCGCTGAAGGGTTCTCCGCGAAGGTGCTTGGCGAGATAGGCAGGGGCCGATACGGGCTATGGTTCCGTTACGAGGGGGATTTTATGGAGCAGCTCGCGAAGCTGGGCGAGCCGCCGCTGCCTCCGTACGTGCAGCGGGGCCGCGATCCGGAGCCGTGCGATTGGGAGCGCTACCAGACGGTCTACGCCTCCAGTCCGGGCGCGGTGGCGGCGCCGACCGCCGGGTTTCACTTTACGCCGGAGCTCCTGGATAGGCTCAAGTCGCAGGGCGTGGAGGCGGCTTTTTTGACTTTGCACGTGGGACCTGGCACCTTCCAACCTGTGCGCCAAGAGGTAGTCGAGCAGCACCACATGGAAGGAGAGCGGTACGTTTTGAAAGCGGAAGCCGCGGGCAAGATCGAGCGGGCAAAAAAAGACGGCAGGAGAGTCGTCGCCGTCGGCTCCACGACCACGCGCGCCCTGGAGTGGATAGCGAGGCGCAAGGGCAGGGTAGAAGCGGATGAGGGCATCGCGCGCCTCTTCATCCGCCCGGGAGACCCGTTCCGGGTCGTGGACGGGCTCATCACCAACTTTCATCTCCCGGGCTCTACGCCGCTCATCCTGGTCGCCGCATTCGCCGGCCTGGATCTGGTCCGGCGCGCCTATCAGGAGGCGATCCGGTTGCGCTACAGGTTTTACAGCTATGGAGATGCGATGCTGATATTATGAGAAGAGAAGTAAACAGAATGGGATTCAGTTTTACAGTACTCAAAAAGGACTCCGCCACAAAGGCCCGTCTTGGCCGTCTCACGACGGGCCACGGGGTAGTGGAGACGCCGGCGTTTATGCCGGTGGGAACTCTCGGCAGCGTCAAGGCGCTGACCCCGAGAGACTTAAAAGAGATCGGCTGCGGCATGATCCTGGCCAACACCTATCATCTCTATCTGCGGCCCGGCGTGGAAGTGATTCGCGATCTGGGCGGGCTGCACCGCTTCATGGGATGGGACGGCGCGATCCTCACGGACAGCGGCGGCTATCAGGTTTTCAGCCTCGGGGCGCTGAGAAAGATCACCGAAGAGGGCGTGCGCTTTCAGTCGCACCTGGACGGATCGAGCCACCTCCTTACCCCGGAGAAGGTGGTCGAGATCCAGGAGGATCTGGGCAGCGATGTCGCCATGGTGCTGGACGAGTGCGTCTCCCATCCGGCGAGCAGGGAATACGTCCAAGACTCTACCCAGCGCACGATCCGGTGGGCGGAGCGCTCCTTGAGGGCGCGAAAGAAGAGCGATCAGGCGCTGTTCGGCATCATCCAGGGCGGAATGTGCGAGGACTTAAGAACCGAGTGCGCGAGAGAGATGATACAGCTTCCATTCGATGGCTTCGCCGTCGGCGGGTTGGGGGTGGGCGAAGACGAGGCGACGCTTCATTCTATGGGGGCGTTTGCGGCAGGACTGCTCCCCGAGGGGCGTCCCAGATATCTGATGGGTGTGGGCCGGCCGCAGGACCTGGTTTTCGCCGTGCGCTCCGGTTACGATCTCTTCGACTGCGTGCTGCCGACGCGAAACGCCCGGACCGGGACGTTGTTTACCTCCACGGGAAAGATCAACATCAAGCGCGCCGAGTTCTCCAGGGATCCCCGCCCGGTGGACGAGTCCTGCAGTTGCTATTGCTGCCGCCATTTCTCCCGCGCCTATCTCAGGCACCTCTATCAGGCCGGCGAAATCCTTGCAGCCCACCTACATACCATTCATAATATTAACTTTTATCATCAGCTCATGGAGGGATTGCGCGCCGCCATACGCGAGGATAATTTAGACCAGGTGTATTCAGAATCCAGGATTGAGGATTCGGAAAAAGGAAGGGACTTCTCTTCTGAATCCTGACTACTGAATTCCGGATACGAATGGGTTAGGAGGAAACATGTGGGATCTGGCTTATGCTCAGACCGCGCCGGGGGCCTCGGGCCCCAGCACGCTGGTCAGTTTTGTTCCGCTCGTCTTAGTTTTCGTGATTTTTTATTTCTTACTCATACGGCCGCAGCAGAGAAAGGCCAGAGCGCACCGGGAGCTGCTCGCCAAGCTCAAAAAGAACGATGAGGTAGTGACCTCGGGCGGGATTTACGGTAAGGTGGTCGCGCTGACCGACACGGTGGCGACCCTGGAGGTGGCGCCGAACGTGCGCCTCCGAGTGCAGCGGCCGCAGATCGCCGGGATCGTTACGGGAGAAAAGACGCCGGCCAAGGAGCAGTGATATGCAACAGGGTGTAATAGCTCGACTGGTTATTTTTGCGGTTTCGACTCTTGCCGCGGCCTTCTATCTCTTTCCGACGTTCGCGGGCGGGCTCCCCTCGTGGTGGAGCGGCGTTCTGCCCGCCGAACGTATCCATCTTGGTCTGGATTTGCAGGGCGGGAGCCATCTGATCCTGGAAGTCAAGGTGGAGAAGGCGCTGGAAAACAGCGTGGAGCGCATCCAGGAGGAAATACGCAGAATGCTCAAGGAAAAGGCGGTCCCGCCGAGCGACCTGGAAAGGAATCAGGCGAATCAGATCCGTTTGAAGGTCCCCGCGGCGAACGGCGACCGGGTCCGGGACCTGCTCAAGGGAGAGTTTCCGAATCTGGTCCTGGTCAGTTCGCGCACGGAGTCCGGCGCGACGGAGTTTCTGCTCGCCCTGCACGAGCGGGAGATGCGCTCTCTCAGGGAGGATACCGTGGACCAATCCCTGGAGACGATCCGCAACCGCATCGATCAGTTCGGCGTCAGCGAGCCGATCATCCAGCGCCGCGGGCAGCAGGATATTTTGGTTCAACTCCCCGGCATTCAGGATCCGGAGCGGGCCAAGGAGATCATCGGTAAGACCGCCCTGCTGGAGTTTAAGCTGCTGGATGAGCGCCATAGCGTGGAGGAGGCGGTGAAAAACGGTCCGCCTCCAGGCACGCAGGTTCTTCACGGCTACGCCGCGAAGGGCGAGGGCGGAGTGGCGACGGAAAAGATCCCCTATCTTCTTGAGGCCCGCACGCTGATGACCGGGGAGACCATCACGGACGCGCGCGTGCGCCCGGCCTCGAATCTGGAGGGCCCGTACGTGGAGCTGATCCTCAACTCCGCGGGCGCGAGGCTTTTCGAGAGGATCACCGCGGACAATGTCAAGCGGCGTCTGGCCATCGTCCTGGATAACCGCGTCTACTCGGCCCCGGTCATCCAGGAGCGGATCGGCGGAGGCCGGGCCTCGATCACGGGGAGCTTCGATATGAAAGAGGCGCGCGATCTCGCCATCGTGCTGCGCGCCGGCGCCTTGCGCGCTCCGGTGGAGATCGTCGAAGAGCGCACCGTCGGCCCCTCGCTGGGACGCGATTCCATCCGGCAGGGAATCCTTTCCTTTATGGTCGGCGGCTCGCTCGTCATCCTCTTCATGATCGCCTACTACAGGGGCGCCGGCCTGGTGGCCGACGTCGCGCTGGTTTTCAACGTCCTCTTTCTCCTGGCGATCCTTGCGGGCTTCCAGGCGGTGCTCACCCTGCCCGGCATCGCCGGCATCGTGCTGACGGTGGGCATGGCGGTCGATGCCAATGTGCTCGTCAACGAGCGGATTCGCGAGGAGGTCAGAAACGGCAAATCGCCCCGGGCCGCGGTCGAGGCGGGCTACGAGCGGGCCCTCCCGGCCATCCTCGATTCGAACATCACCACGTTTCTCTCCGGAGTGATCCTGTTCCAATTCGGCACCGGCCCGATCAAGGGATTCGCCGTGACCCTGTGCGTCGGAATTCTCACCACGGTCGTGACCGCCGTCTATCTGACCCGCATCTATTACGATTATCGGATGGCGGCGAGGAAGTTGGCCCGCATCAGCATTTGAAGGACGCGATATGGAGTTTATCAAGCCAGGAACCAACATCCCCTTTACCAAGTACCGGCGCGTCGCCGCGATTCTATCCACCGTGGTGAATCTCGCCGTTCTGGCTCTGTTATTCACCAAGGGGCCCGAACTGGGGGTCGATTTCGCCGGCGGGACCATGGTGCATCTCAAGTTTCAGCAGAGGGTTTCCATTCCTGAGATCCGCCAGGCTTTGGACAAGGTCGGGTTTGCCGACAGCGTCATCCAGGACTTCGGCCAGGACGGCTCGAACGAGTTCATGATCCGTCTGGAAAAGACCACAGGAGAGCTCGGCGCCCTCGGCGAGGAGGTCCGGCGCGGCCTAGACGGGCAGTTCGGCCGGGAGCGGTTCGAGGTGCGCAGGATCGAATCGGTCGGGCCGAAAGTAGGCAAGGACCTGCGCGAGCGGGGAACCTGGTCGGTGATCGCGGCCACGATTATGATGGGGGCCTATATCTGGGTGCGCTTCGGCGTGAGCTTCGGGGCCCGTTTCGGTTTTCACTTCGGCCTGGGGGCGGTGATCGCCTTGGTCCACGATGTCCTGGTGACCGCCGGCGCCCTCATGCTCGCCCATTACGAGTTCGACCTCACGGTTGTAGCCGCGCTGCTCACTATCGTCGGCTTCTCGGTGAACGATACCGTCGTGATCTGCGATCGCATCCGCGAGAACATGCGCAAGAACCGGCGGGAAAGGCTGGAGAGCGTCGTTAATAGGAGCATCAACGAGTGCCTGAGCCGCACGATTCTGACTACGGGCACAGCGCTGATGGTCCTGGTCGCGCTCTTTTTCCTTGGGGGAGGGGTGATCCGCCCATTCGCCTTCGCTCTTCTCGTGGGCTTTATCTCGGGCGTCTATTCGACCATTTTTATCGCCAGCCCGGTGATCCTGTTGTGGGAGCGGGGAAAAAAATAACAATTTTGAATTGTTAATTCTGAATTTTGAGTTAATCGGGCCAAATTAAAAATTCAAAATTAAAAATTAAGAATTATGGAGAAGCGCTGGATCGTTAGGGAAGTCGACGAGCGCATCGTTTCCAACCTGTCAGAACAGCTAAAAGTTTCACCTCTGATCGCCCGCATCCTGGGTCTGCGCGGCTATGGCGAGCCGGAGGCGGCCCGGCGCTATCTGTCTTCGAGCCTGCGCTCCGACCTCCCGTCTCCTTTCCTAATGGCCGGGATGGAGACGGCCACCGAGCGGCTGGCGCTTGCCTTAAAGCGCAAAGAGCCCGTCTGCGTCTGGGGGGACTACGATGTCGACGGCACCACGGGAGCCTCAGCCCTGGTCTTGTTCCTCAAAGAAATCGGCGCCCAGACGATTTACTATATCCCGCACCGGATCGAGGAAGGCTACGGATTAAACCTCGAGGGGATCAGGCGCTTGAGCTCCCAGGGTGTCCGGCTGGTGGTCTCGGTCGATTGCGGGATTTCAAACTATAAAGAGATAGAGTTCGCTCAAGGTTCGGGCGTCGATGTGGTGGTGGTGGATCACCACGAGCCTCCGCCGGACCTGCCGCCCGCCCTTGCGATCATCAACCCGCACCGTATCGACTGCTCCTTTCCCGACAAGGGGCTTTCCGGCGCGGGTCTGGCCTTTTATCTGATTATCGGCCTCAGGGCGAAGCTGCGCGAGGCCGGCTGGTTTGCAGCTTCGCAAGCGCCCGATATTCGCCGGTATCTGGACATCGTTACGTTGGGCACGATCGCGGACATGGTGCCCCTGACCGGAGTGAACCGGCTTTTGGCTCGGCGCGGTCTTGTCGAGCTCGGCGCATCGGCGCGCCCGGGTATCGTCGCTCTAAAAGAGGTGGCGCGCATCACCCGGGGTGCGGTGGGAGTCGGACAGGTGGCGTTTCAACTCGGTCCCAGGATCAACGCGGCGGGTCGGATGGACGCTGGGCTCAAGGTGGTCGAGATGCTGACCACCGAGTCGCTCGATGTCGCGCTCAGGATCGCGCGCGAGCTGGACGGGCACAACCGCGAGCGGCAGGCGATGGAAGCGCGGGTGTTGGGCGAGGCGCTGTCCCAGGCGGGCACAGGCCCTGGGCCGGAAAACCGTTACTCCATCGTGCTGGGCCAGGAAGGCTGGCACCCTGGAGTCCTGGGAATTGTCGCCTCCCGGATCGTGGAACGGTTTCATCGCCCTACGGTCGTCATAGGTTTTAGCGCGCGGGAGGGAAAAGGCTCGGCCCGCAGCATCCGCGGCTTTCACATGGTGCAGGGACTGAGGCGCTGCGCCGATCTCCTGGAGAAATTCGGCGGCCACGAATACGCGGGAGGGCTGACGATCCGGCAGGAACAGTTTCCGCTCTTTGCCGGCCGTTTTGAAGAGATAGCCAGGGACTCGCTGGCCCCTGAAGATCTTGTGCCGATTTTAGAGGTGGACGCCGCGTTGGAGTTTTCCGACATCGGACTTCCGCTCTTCCGGCAGATCGACGCGCTTAAACCCTTCGGGGTGGGAAATCCGGAGCCTCTCTTGATGACCGGAGGGATCGAGCTGTTCGAGCGCAGGGATTTCAACGGCGGCGCCCGCCTGCGGCTGCGCCAGGGAAGCCGATCCCTCGGCGGTGTGGTTTTTGGCCAACAGTTTCGAGTTTCGAATAATGAGTTAGGGTGGGAGATACTGACTCCCGGGGCTAGAGTCGATTTGGTCTATCGGTTGGCCGAAAACCAGTGGAACGGAGCCTCTACCGTGGAGCTCAGGGTCGTCGACTGCCGGCTTTCCTCTGGAGCCTAGCCCTTGCCGTCAATTTCTCCCGGCACATTTGGCACAAGTGGGCGATAGAACAGTTGCTTTTTCGCTATAATCGGGTTATGGTAGCTCGCTAGAAGCGACGCCCCTGCTAGTTTGGGAGGTTATAGGTGCCGGCAAAGATACTTGTTGTGGAGGATCACGCGGACTCCCTCGAAGTCCTTACCATTCAACTAAAGTGCTTGGGCTATCAGGTAATAGAGGCCATGACAGGCCAGGAGGGGATCGAAAAGGCGGCCAAGTTCCTTCCCCAGGCGGTGATTATGGACCTCGGCCTTCCCGACATGAACGGGATGGAGGCGACGAAAAGGTTGAAGCAGGACCCGCGCACAGCCCATATTCCCGTGATCGCCCACACGGCGTGGCCTGAGGAGGCCTTCAGGGGCCAGGCGGAGAAGGCCGGTATCTCTGATTTTTTGACCAAGCCCACCTCTCCGAATCGATTTCGGAGCACGATCGAAAAGTGGCTTAAGCTAAAAATTAACTGAGCGCTCCACTCTAGTCCGTCTCTCATACATAGTCGGCGATTTTTTCCGCGGGAGAAAACATGGAAGCGCAGGCCCGAAGGGACGTGGTCTTTCTCGTTTTAGCCGGGGTGTTTGTCACCAACGCCGTCCTGGGCGAGTTGACCGGAGGAAAGCTCTTTGCCTTCGGACCCTTCACGATGAGCATAGGAGTCATTCCGTGGCCCGTGGTCTTTCTCACCACCGACTTGATCAACGAGTATTTCGGACGGGACGGAGTTCGCAAGCTTACCTTTGTAACGATCGCCCTGATCGTATACGCCTTTGTGGTTCTTTTTGTCGCCATCCAGGTGCCGGCCGCTTCTTTTTCGCCGGTCACCGATGAGCAGTTCCGGGCGGTTTTCGGCCAGTCGCTCTGGATCATAGTCGGCAGCGTGACGGCCTTCGCCATCAGCCAGCTGATCGATGTCGTCGTCTTCTGGTTCGTGCGCCACAAGACGGGAGAAAAGCTTCTGTGGCTGCGCGCTACCGGATCCACGGCCATCTCCCAGCTCATCGACAGCTTCGTCATTATCGGCATCGCTTTTTGGCTTCCGGGAAAGGTAAAGACCGACGAGTTCCTGATAGTGGCGGCGACGAACTACTCCTATAAGTTCCTGATTGCCGTGAGTCTCACCCCGTTCATCTACATGGGCCACGCCGTCATCGATAGATTCCTGGGCGCGCAAGAGTCTCACCAGCTTATTGAGCGGGCGGCCCGTCAATCCGATTGACAGGCAATAGGCAGTAGGCAACAGGCTTTAGGCAATAGAAAGAAAAGCTTCACTGATGTCCGTATCAAATCCGCTGGCCCGGGGGGATCTCGAG
>MGSR01000122.1:5262-5918 GCA_001798565.1 Deltaproteobacteria bacterium RIFCSPLOWO2_12_FULL_60_16 | reverse complement strand
AGATCGGCGTGCTCACGGAGATCAACGCCAGACGCAGCTCCAGCCCGGCGTTCCTTTTCGACAAGATCAAGGGATACGAGCCGGGCTTCAGGGTGCTCACGGGCCTGCTGCTCACCCGGGGGCGATTGGCGTTGACTTACGGCTTCCCGACGGATCTCAGCGAAGGGGAGTTGGCCGACAGGCTCAGGGGGAAGCCCATGGAGTGGGAAAACAAAAGCCGGGACTTTCCTCCGCAGTGGGTCGAGATCGGGCCGGTCCTGCAGAACGTCCAGAAGGGCGAGGATGTGAACGTGCTCAAGTTCCCCACGCCCAGATGGCACGAGCTCGACGGCGGAAGATATATCGGCACCGGATGCGCCGTCATCACCAAAGATCCGGACAGCGGGCTGGTGAATCTGGGAACCTACAGGATCCAGATCGTGGACGGGAAGCGGGTGACGCTTTACATCTCTCCGGGGAAACACGGCCGCATCCATTATGAAAAGTACCACGCCCGGGGTGAGCCCTGTCCGGTGGCCGTCTCCGTCGGCCATGATCCGCTCGCCTTCGTGGCAGCCGCGCTCGAGGTGCCGACGGGCATCTGCGAGTACAACTACATGGGTGCCATCGCCGGAGAGCCCTACAAGGTGATCCGCGGCCCGGTGACCGGGTTGCCC
>MGSR01000122.1:4295-5230 GCA_001798565.1 Deltaproteobacteria bacterium RIFCSPLOWO2_12_FULL_60_16 | reverse complement strand
GCCTGCCGATAGCGGCCAGCGCGGAGATCGTGTTGGAAGGGTGGTGCCATCCCGGCGAGGCGCACGAGGAAGGGCCGTTCGGAGAATGGACGGGTTACTACGCGAGCGGGGTCCGGCCCGCGCCGGTGATTCAAGTCCAGTGCGTCATGCACCGGAACGATCCGATCATGGTCGGCGTGCCGCCGAACCGGCCGCCGCACGACTACAGCTACATGCGCAGCGTGCTGCGCTCGGCGATGCTCTCCGACGCCCTGATCAAGGCCGGAGTCCCCGACGTGAGGGGAGTGTGGTGCCATGAGGCCGGAGGCTCCCGTCTGATCCTGATCGTCTCGATCAAGCAGAGGTATCCGGGCCACGCCCGGCAGGCGGGCTTCGTCGCCTCCCAGTGCCAGGTGGGGGCTTACCTGGGGAGATATGTGATCGTCGTCGATGAAGATATCGACCCGGCCAACACTTTCGATGTGCTCTGGGCCCTGGCCACGAGATCCGATCCGGCCAAAGACATCGACATCATCCGGCGCGCCTGGAGCGGCCCTCTGGATCCGATCATACCCCGGGGTCCGGAGGTGGGTTTCAACTCGCGGGCGATCATCGATGCCTGCAAGCCCTACGAATGGATCGATAAGTTTCCGGCGGTGAGCGAATCCAGCCCGGCGCTGCGCGCGCGGATGATCGGGAAGTGGGGAAAGATTTTGAGCTGGGAGACGGAGCCGCCCGGGAGCGCGCATGCGGCCGAGCGACTTGAGTGAAATGAAAGCAAACAGGAGGAGGCATTTATGAAAACCCTTTTTTTCAAGACCCGATGGCTGGCTTTGCTGGTCGCCGTTCTGTGGCCCTTTGCCGCCGAGCCGGCCGAAGAAAAAGACTACGCTTTTTACAAGGGCAAGGTGATCGAATTTATCGTCCCCTATACCGTCGGCGGCGGATTCGACGCC
>MGSR01000122.1:818-4275 GCA_001798565.1 Deltaproteobacteria bacterium RIFCSPLOWO2_12_FULL_60_16 | reverse complement strand
CTATTTTGAGAAGTACATCCCCGGCGTCACCATGGTGATCCGAAACACCCCCGGCGGCGGCGGGCTCACCGGGACGAACCAGCTCTACCGGGCCAAAGGGGACGGCCTCACGATCGGCATCCTCAACGGCGCCGGCATGGTGCTGAATCAGATTCTCGGGGCTAAAGAGGCGCTCTACGACCTGAACAAGATGAGCTGGGTCGGCCGGGTCTACGCCGATACCCATGTGCTCGCGGTTCCGGGCAAATCCCCTTTTAAAACCGCGCAGGATCTGAAGGCGGCCAAGCGGACCATCGTCATAGCGCAGACCGGCAAAGGGAGCGATGACTTCTTCCTGACCTATCTCGCGTTCAACGCTTTGAAAATACCGTTCCGCAACATCATCGGCTTTCAGAGCTCGGCCGAGGCGATCATGGCGGTCTTGCGCGGCGAGCAGGACGGCTTCATGGATTCTTTCAGCACGCTGGAGAAGGTGATCAAGGAGGGCGAGATGAGGGCGGTCTTTCAGGTCGCCCTGGCCCGCGATGACCCGCGCATCAAAGAGGTCCCGACCCTGCTCGAGCTGATCGGCGAGGATGCGCGCGAGATGATCACCGGCATCTCGAGCGTCTTTGCCTTCGAGCGGCCCATCGCCGCGCCTCCGGGGGTTCCGGCCGCGCGGCTCCGCGTGCTGCGCGAGACGCTCTGGACCTCGCTGCATGATCCGGGAATGGTCGAGTGGAGCAAAAAAGTCCGGCCGATTCTTCCGTTGAGCGGCGGGGAGACCGAGAAGCTGCTCCAGCAGGCGCTGGCGGCCGGAGGCAAACTCAAGCCGCTGTTGCAGGAGTCGTTAAAGTAGAGACGGGGCGAGAAAAACGGAACTGATTTTATGCTGGAGGCCGCCTTACAGGGACTGGTGATGGCCATGCGGCCGGAAACGCTCCTCTACGTCGCCTTCGGCGTGTTTCTCGGGCTCCTCTTCGGCGTCATCCCGGGATTGAACGGTCCCATCGCGCTGGCTCTATTCACGCCCCTTACCTACCGGATGGATCCCGCGAGCGCCATGGCTTTTCTGCTCGCCACCTACGGGGCGGTAAGCTACGGCGGCTCGATCAGCGCGATTCTGATCGGCGTTCCGGGCACGGGAGAGAACGTCGCCACCTGCTTCGACGGCTACGAGATGACCAAGAAGGGCGAGGCGGGCAGGGCCCTGGCCGCCTCGGCCACCGCTTCCGGGCTGGGCGCCATCGTCGGCGTCATTGTCCTGATCGCGCTGCTGCCGGTTCTCAGAGGGATCGTTCTCGCCTTCGGCCCGCCCGAAGTCTTGATGATCAGCCTTTGGGGGCTTACCGCCCTGGCGGCGTTGGGCGGCTCGATCCAGCGAGGGCTCATCTCCGGCGGCATCGGTCTGCTTCTCGCCATGGTCGGATTCGAGCCCGTCACCGGCAGCCTTCGCTACGCGCTGGGCACGCTCTATCTCTATGACGGCATCAATCTGACCGCCGCGCTCATCGGCCTATTCGCCGTGACCGAATCGATCTCGCTGATGAGCAAGGGGGGAAGCATCGCCAAGACCGAGATCTCGACCATCGGCAGCGTCACGCAGGGAATCAAGGATGTCTTCATCCATTGGTTTCTCTTCGTGCGCTGCAGCATCATCGGGCTGATCGTCGGGATCATGCCCGGGGTGGGCGGCGCCGTGGGCAACATCATCGCCTACTCGCACGCGCTCCAGACCACCAAGGGAAACTACGGCACGGGCGATGTCCGGGGAGTGATCGCGCCCGAGTCCTCGGTCAACTCCAAGGAGGGCGGGGATTTGATCCCGACGATCGCCTTCGGCGTCCCCGGCGCCGCCTCGATGGCGATTCTGCTCAACGCCTTTTACCTGCACGGACTCAATCCCGGCAAGGAGCTGCTCACGACCAAGCTCAACTATACTTTCCTGATGGCCTTTACCTTGCTTGCGGGCAACATTCTCTCCTCGCTCATCGGCCTGAGCTTTGCGCGCCTCGTTTCCAAGATCGCTCTCGTGCGCGCCTCGATCTTGGCGCCGACGATCCTGGTCTTCGCCTTCCTGGGCTCTTACGGGGTAAGCGGGCGGATCGGCGACGTGGCGGTCACTTTTCTCTGCGGCCTGCTCGGCCTGTGGCTCAAAAAGTACGATTACGTCCGGGCCGCGGTGGTGATCGGCCTGGTCCTGGGCGAGATCATCGAGAGGAGCTACCACCTCTCCATCCAGACCTTCGGCTGGGGCTTTCTCTCCCGTCCTCTGACCCTGGCCATGCTTGGCCTCACCGTGGTCACGATCTTGATCCCGATCCTGTTCGGCAAAGAGAAGGAGGCTGAGGCATGAAAGTCAAAGGAAACATAGTCTTTGCCTTGGTCCTTCTCGGAATCACCCTCTTTTTCGTCCTCGGCTCCTTGAGCTACGATCCGCTCGCCCGGCAGCTGCCGCTCCTGGTGGGGATCCCGGTCGTCGTTTTTCTCATTCTCCAGATCCTCATGCAGCTTTTTCCCGAGGCCCTTGGCTGGCTGGTGCGGATGGACAGCCGCCAGGTCATCCGGGTGGATCAGAGCCTCGCGGCCCAGGCGAAGGCCGTGCGCGCCACGCGAGAGGAGAAGGGGCGCGAGCTGGAATTCTACGCCTGGACGGGGGTCTTTCTATTGGCGATTTACCTGCTGGGGTTTCTCACGGCGGTTCCGCTCTTCCTGGTCGGGCTGCTCTATCTCAGGCTCAAAGAGAAGCTGTGGGTCAGCCTGGTGGTAGCCGCGGTGATGTGGGTGGTGGGTTATATCGGCTTCATCAAATTGATGGAGGTGCCGCTCTTCAAGGGAATTCTCTGGGATTAAGGGGAGGAATGTCTATGAAAAACCGGCAAAGAGTAAAGACAGGAGGTATGGCGGCGCTCATCGTTTTTCTGAGTCTCGCTGCGGCTCTCGGATCGGCGCTGGCTGCGGCGGATGGCGTGCTGGAAGACGGGAAGAGCGCGGCGGTCGTCAGCGTCGCAAGCTTGAAGGTCGAGGATGGCGTGGTCTCGGGCGAGCTGGTGAACAGATCGAAGTGGCCGCTGCGCGAGGTGCAGCTCCTCATCCGCTACATCTGGCAGTGGAAAAGCGAGTTCAAGCCCGGCGAGGACGTCCAGGGGAGGGCCGTGTATTATACGGTAGAAAAGGAGATCACTCCCGGAGGCAAGGTGGATTTCACTTACAGACCGGCGTCCCCTTTGCCTTCTGGTCCCGACGGCTATTTCGAGACCACGGTGACGATCTCGGGCTTTAGCGAGGTTATTGAGTAACCAGGAGAGCGGGGGCGCCTGCGCGGCCCCTGCGAGGAGGATCCATGGCAAGGGCAAGGGTTTATCTCGTGCCGGTAGATTTTTCCCGCGGCTCGGAGGTCGCTCTCCAACACGCGGCGCGCCTGGCGCGGGAAAACAGGGGCAAGCTGCTGCTCGTCCACGTCATCGCCGAAACCCTG
>MGSR01000122.1:0-685 GCA_001798565.1 Deltaproteobacteria bacterium RIFCSPLOWO2_12_FULL_60_16 | reverse complement strand
CCATGATCGTCATGGGGAGCCACGGCAGGACCGGACTCCAGCGTCTCATGATCGGGAGCGTGGCCGAGAGGACCATCCGCTACGCGGACCGTCCGGTCCTGATCGTCAAGAAATAACGGCCGGAACTCCATTCCAAAGCGGGGGAAGAGAAATTCGCCTCGCATCACTCTTTTTTTTCCTTGAAAAATGAGACGGGATAGTGGCATAATGATTTTGTTTTTGCGCCACAGCGCTTCCCCTGATGCCTCAACTAAGAAAAGATCCCGTGGTCGGCCGATGGGTGATCATCTCCACCGAGAGGGCGAAGCGGCCCGGCCATTACGAACACCCTAAAAATCCGCCGAAAAGCGGCCCCTGCCCGTTTTGCGAGGGCAACGAGGGAATGACCCCGCCGGAGATCATGGCGTACCGGCCGGGGGGGTCCCGTCGCGAGAGTCCGGGCTGGACGCTGCGAGTGGTCCCGAACAAGTTTCCCGCGCTGATGATCGAGGGGGATCTCGATCGTCGCGGCGACGGCGTCTACGACCTGATGAACGGCGTGGGCGCCCATGAGGTGGTCATCGAAACGCCCGGTCATGAAACGAATATGGGCGTCTTGAGCGAAAAGCAGTTCGAAGAGATCCTCTGGGCCTACCGGGACCGCATCCTCGACCTGCGGGAAGACAAGCGCTTTCGCTACGTGCTG
>MGSR01000121.1:6858-7236 GCA_001798565.1 Deltaproteobacteria bacterium RIFCSPLOWO2_12_FULL_60_16 | reverse complement strand
CGGCGCCGGAATCCGCACCGCCTTCACGGAGGGGACCATGGCCCTCACGGATCGGAAGAGATTGGCTTCCATGGGAATGGTGGACAGTAGCAGGTGGTCCAGGTGCCCAACGGAAATGTCGTGCAAAAAGGCGTCCTTGCGGTGCGTAACGGCCTTGACGTGAAAGAGCTCCCTCTTGCGGCTGCCCAGAGAATAGCCGGTAAACTCCCCGAACGGCCCCTCGTCCACTCTCTCAAACGGGGGGATCTCTCCTTCCAGAATCATCTCCGCTCGGGCCGGAAGCTTCAGGTCCATGGTCTCCGCGGGCACCACTTCCATCGCTTCGCCCGCCAGAGCACCCATCAGGTAAAACTCTTCCTCGTCGATCGAGCCGATATT
>MGSR01000121.1:6459-6849 GCA_001798565.1 Deltaproteobacteria bacterium RIFCSPLOWO2_12_FULL_60_16 | reverse complement strand
CCGATATTCAGCGCTCCCAGACTCCAGGCGGGGTGCGCCCCCAAGATGACGGCAAGCTTGAGGGGCTGCTTCAACTTTTCGGCATTGGTGTAGAACTCCCAGAGATGCTTGGCCAGCGTCAGGTGGATGGAGGTGTGATTCTTGTCGATAAACATGAGGCGGTTGAAGCTGCAGTTCAGGCGGCCGCTCAGGGGATCCCTGGCCAGGGTAATACCAGCCGTCAGATAAGGGCCGGCATCATCTTGATGATGGACGATCTGAGGGATGGCACGCAGGTCCACTTGGTCTCCCTTCAAAATGACCTCTTTGACAGGCCCCGTATCAACCTCTTTAGGTGGGATGGGCTGCTCGATTCTCCGCAGATAATTTGCCACGGCAGCCCGTGGGTCA
>MGSR01000121.1:753-6447 GCA_001798565.1 Deltaproteobacteria bacterium RIFCSPLOWO2_12_FULL_60_16 | reverse complement strand
GAGGCCAGGCGTCGGCGCGAGGCGTGCACATTTGTCACGACAGGGAATTTGGTGCCCTTAACGTTCTCAAAGACCATGATAGGAAACCGCCTCTCCTGCTCCAGCTTAACCACCAGAGCCGTGATCTCGAAGCGAGGATCCACCTCTTTGCTGATGGTTAAGACCTCCTCAGGAGATTCCTGCCGGACTTTTTCGATGAAGCTGCGCAGGTCTTGAGACATAAAAAGATTGGCTACCTCCTACTCTATAATCTTCGGACTCTCTTCGTCCAAAAAACGATGGCCGCAAAAGGGGCAGAGAAGCTGTATCTTCTTATGCCTGAACTCCTGCCAATGGCAGTAAAATTCTCCCCCGCATTTGGGACAAGTAGCCCAGAAAATCCTCGCCATTATGATACTCGCTCTCTGTCTTACGCCTTGGGCAACCGCTCAAGATCAGCGCGGGAGATAAAATCTTCCAATCTGACCCGGGACAAAGCCTCCTCCGGCACCTCCACCCGCGCGGCAAAGGGTCGCTGCACCGGCCGGGTTGCGTCAATGATCATCTTCGCGGTCATGATGTCGTCGGTCTGGGACGGATCGAGGGTGTTTCCCTTGACGTTCCTGATGATGTCCACATCCTGGTCCGCCTGCACCCGCGTCGCCACAGCCCACATAACCTCTTCTTCATTATAGATGTTGATGTCGGCGTCCACCACAACAACGTGTTTGACGAAGTCGCACGCCCCCAGGGCCGTCAAGGCGGCTTGCTTGCTCTCGCCGTCCACCTTCTTGTCGATAGAGATGTAGCAGTTAAATCGACAACCACCCGAGATGGGGAAATGGACCGCCTTAGTGGTGGGCACGACTCCGCGAATGAGATTGAAGAGGCTCCCCTCCTTGGGAATTCCCCCCAGGACCCAGGTATCGCGATGGCCCGTGAAAATGTGCTGAAAGACGGCATGCCTGCGGTGCGTGACCGCGGTCACCTCGATGACCCAGCGAAGCCTCTGAGGTCCGTAATAGCCCGTGAATTCGCCAAAGGGGCCCTCGGCCTCCTTGAGGTTCGGCAGCACATGACCTTCGATCACGATCTCGGCGTCCGCCGGCACCATAAAATCCTTGCCCAAGGTCTCGGAGGCCGTGAGCCGGAGCGGTTCTCCCATAATGGCTCCTATGCGGGCGTAATCGTCAACTCCGAAGGGGGAGACATTCAAAGCCCCCAGATAGAACGAAGGATGATGGCTTATCACTATGGCAACCGGCGTGGGCCGTTTTTTTTCTTCATTCTTCCGGTGGATCTGCCAGTTATGTCTGGGAGACATATGGATGCCCAGCCTTCTTGGCCCTTTAAGCATGGTGCGCAGAAAAGCGACGTTGTAAAAATCTCCGTCAGGGTCCTTCATTACCGGAGTCATGTCTATATAGGGGGCTGGGTCCATCGCGTGGTGGCGCACGATCGGAAACTCGTAAAGATCGACCTCCTCGCCGCGCTGCACCGTTTCTTTGACCGGGGCTTCTTGCTTAGGAATAATCACGGGCGGAAGCAGTATCGCCTCCCGGCGCGCATATTCCAGGCTCAATCCCAGCCCCTCATATTCTGGAGCCAATCCCAAGCCCAGGGCGCAGCGGCGCCGCGTAGCAAAAACGTTGCTTAAAAGCGGAAAGGAAGAGGGTTTTCCAGAAACGTCCAGCGGCTTTTCGAAAAGCAGCGCGGGAAACTTCTGGTCATTTTCCAGGTGTTGAAGGATAGCGGTGACCTCGAAATGGGCCGGGGATATCGCCCGCTCGACACGAACCAGATCATCGGGAAGCCGCTCCTGCAGCTCTTCGAGAAAGCCGCTAAGGTCCTTTCTCATCTTTTACTGGTTCCTGCACCACTTTTTCAGTCTCTAGTTTTAGTCCTGTTAACTCAGCCAGAGCCCTTTTTACGTAAACCCTAGTCATACGCTTGCGGTACCAGTAATCCAAATCCGCATTGTCCAACGGATGCGCCACCTTCACCGCTGCCTCAGAGACCGCCTCAATCAATTCCGTTGTGATTTTTTTACCTTCCAGCAATCGACTCGCTTCCGCCACAATTTTCGGTGCCGGCGAAACCGCCGTCAACACCACCCGCGCATACCGGCACTTACCTCCATTACCCATGTCGAGCGCCGCCGCCACTCCAAGGATCGGGAAGTCGAACGATCCCCGACGCCGAAGCTTCCAATAGACGTTTCGCCATCCCAAAGCCTCCTGGGGAATCAGAAGACCCCGAAGCACTTCATCGCTGCGCTTGGTCAAATAGTTCATCCCGTCGTCCTGATACAGTTCCGCAAGCTTCACGCGTCGCTCCCCTTGACTCCCCACCAACACAGCCTCCGCCCCCAAACTCACCAACACTGGCGCCGTATCCGAAGAAGAAATAGCCAGACACTTCGCACTGCCGGGGGCCACCAGACAGATATCTCCGTCCTTCTTCATACAAAACCCCACAGCTTGCCGCCAAAAAAAGGTCTGGTCGTAATAATTGCACCGCGTGTCCACCAGCACGTTGCCGCCAATCGTCCCCATGTTGCGTAGCTGCGGTGTGGACACCGACTCCGCTGCATGGGCGAGCGCTGGAAACTGCTTCGAGACCAGCCGATGCCCGGAGATCGCTGTTAGCGTCTCCCCGGCTCCTATCCAAATTCCTTCTTTGCCACGGCGAATCCCCTTGAGTTCCCGTAGGGTCCTCAGCGAAACCAAATGGCGCGGGGTGAACTGCCCCCGCTTCATCTTCGGATAGACATCCGTCCCGCCCGCCACTACCATCGCCTCGGCTCCTAAATCAGCCAATACTTTGATGGCCTCTTTCAAAGATCGAGGCCGGATGTAATGAAAGTCCGGTAGTCTCAGCATAGTTCAACTCTTCTGCGTCACCTGCACGCCTTCTCCCGGCTGCCATTTGATCGGTGGGGGAAATTGAAAGCCAGGAATCGAAACCGGCTTCAGCCTTCCTTCAAGAGCTCTAATGATTTTATCGGGTGAGATCGGAATCTCGTGGATTCTCACCCCAATGGCGTCGTAAACGGCATTGGAGACCGCGGGAACCACGGGTAAAAGCGGCCCTTGCCCTGCCTCTTTGGCCCCGTAGGGACCTTCGGGATCGTCGGTTTCCACCAGGATCGTTTCGATCTCCGGCGTCTCCAGCGTGGTCGGGCTCTTGTATTCCAGAATGGAAGGAAATTTATGCAGGCCGTTCTTGCGGAAGATCTGCTCTTCCATCAACGCCTCGCCCAAAGCCATATAGACGCTCCCTTCCGTCTGGCCCTCTACCAGCAGAGGATTGAAGGCCCGTCCGCAATCGTGGGCGATCCAGACCTTGTCGATTTTGATCTCACCCGTCCCGCTGTCGCAGTGAAGCTCCACGATGGCCGTAGAGAAGGTGTAGGCCGGCGTCGGACCCACTCCGGAACCCTTAAAGTCTCTAGGATTTTTGGGCGGCCAGTAGCTGCCGGTCGCGCCCAGAGTGCCAAACTTCCCCTCCGCTTTGCGCGCGCAGTCAGCAAAACTCATGCCCCGCTCCCGGAGACTCACGCTCCTGATCTGTCCGTCGGCGAACTCGAGATCGTCCGCGGGCACCTCAAGGGCATCGGTCGCCACTTCGAGGAGCATCTGCTTGAGCTTGCCGCTGGCCTGGATCGCGGCGTTGCCGGTCATGATCGTCACCCGGCTTGAGTAGCTGCCCAGATCGACCGGTGTAAGATCCGTATCCGCCGTCACTACGCGGATATCGGCCGGGTCCACGCCAAATTCCTCCGCCACTACATAGGCCAGGATGGAATCGGAGCCCTGTCCGATGTCTGTGGAGCCGCAAAAGATCGTGATTCCTCCGCCCCGATCCAGCCGGATCTGCACTCCCGAGTGCGGCATTTCATTCCAATAAATAGGCAGTCCCGCCCCGCTGATATAGGCGCTGGCAGCGAAGCCGATGCCGTGGCCGAAAGGAAGCTTGCGGAACTTCTTTTTCCACTCCGCTCTTGCCGCAACTTTTTCAATGCATTCTCTCAGCCCTGTGGTGGTGATTTTCAGGCCGTTCACCGTCTCTGTGTTGGGCTCAACCAGTTGCTTGAGCCTCAAGTCGATCGGGTCCATGCCGAGCTTTTCCGCGATCTCATCGAGCTGAATCTCCAAGGCGAAGCGAGGCTGGGGCGCACCGTGGCCGCGTTTCGGCCCGCATGGCGGCTTATTGGTAAAAACGCGCACTCCTTCGAACTTATAGGCAGGCAACTTATAGGTCACTGTTTGCAGAGCGCCCGTATAGTAAACCGACGCCAAACCGTAGCTGCTATAGCCGCCGCCGTCGAGAAAAGTCTTAAACTGCATCGCTTGCAGCGTTCCGTCGTCTTTTACCCCGGTTTTCATCCACATCTTCACCGGATGTCTACCGCGGTGCACGTAGAAACACTCTTCGCGTGTGAGCGTGAATTTGACCGGTCTCCTCGTGATCATCGAGAGCTTGGCCGCGCAGATCTCGTGAGAAAAAGGATCGCTCTTGCCGCCGAAGCCGCCCCCGACTGGAGTGGCGATGACCCGGATCCGGCTCGCGGGAAGTCCGAGGACCTTGGCGAGGGCACGGTGGAGATAGTGGGGGGTCTGGGTCGAAGACCATACCGTCAGTTTGTCGTCCGGACCGTATAAGCCTACGGCGCAGTACTGCTCCATCGGAAGATGAGTGTTTCCCTGATAGAAATAGGTGCCTTCGAAAATATGGTCCGACTGAGCGAAAGCGCCCTCGACGTCGCCGAATTCAAGGGAGACGGCCTTCTGAATGTTGGCGCGCCGGTTCCATGTATGGATCCGCTCGCTCTCCTCGGTCGAAGCGAGCGCCTCTTCAATGGAAAGAATGGGTTTCAAAGTCTCATATTCGACATCGATATAGCCGAGGGCCTTTTCGGCGAGAGTCTCGCTGGTCGCCGCTACAGCCGCCACCGGATCGCCCGCATACCGCACCTTTTCCACAGCCAGTGCTTCTTCGTCCTGAGTCGAGGGCATGATGCCGAACTTCTCCGGTAAATCTTTACCTGTAATGACCGCGCACACGCCTTCGAGCTGCCGCGCCCGCTCGGTATGGATGCTTAGGACCCGCGCGTGCGGGTGTGGGCTGCGCAGCAGCTTCGCATAGATCATGCGCGGGAGATTTAGATCATCGGCATAGACAGTCTCCCCCGCGCACTTGGCCATTGCATCGATCTTTGGCAGGGGCTTCCCGATGACGGAAAAACTTTTCTTTCTCATCGTGCCTCCTCGCCTCTAGCGGCAAGCTCGACGGCTTGAAGGATTTTGGTGTAGCCGGTGCACCGGCACAGGTTTCCTGACAGGGCCTCACGGATCTCGTCCCGGCTCGGATGGCGATTTTTATCGAGCAGAGCCTTCGCCGTGAGCAGGATCCCCGGGATACAGTAGCCGCATTGCGCGGCCCCGAGCGCCGCAAAGCTCTTCTGGAGCGGATGCTGCCGGCCTTCCTGCGTCATCCCTTCGACGGTGACGATCTCAGAACCCTCAGCCTCCAGTCCCAACACTAAACAGGAAAGGACCGGTTCGTCGCTCATCAGGACCGTACAGGTTCCGCACTCACCCAGCTCACAACCGTGTTTGGTGCCGGTCAGCCCAAGATCTTCGCGCAGCACCTCCAATAGGGTCTTGTTGGTTTCGGTTGCGACTTCTTTGACCTCCCCGTTGACCCTGAGGC
>MGSR01000121.1:0-712 GCA_001798565.1 Deltaproteobacteria bacterium RIFCSPLOWO2_12_FULL_60_16 | reverse complement strand
GTTGACTCTTTTCTGTTCTTTCTCATCATCTCTGTCCTATAACTTAAAGAATCTTTTAGCCTTAAGCTCAAAACGAGGTAAGCTTCCCGGCGCAACCATCTCCACTTGCGGCCGAAGCCCGATAGATTGTCGGAACCGGCCCATGACCTTCTCCTCCAGGCCCTTAGAGGAGTCATAATCCGCCCTGGGCTCCAATATCAACTTTAACTCCGAAAGGGCCCCACGCTGAGAAACCTCGACACGGAATTCCTCAACCTCGGCAAACTCCCTCATGACACTTTCGATGGCGCTGGGGAAAACATTCACCCCGCGCACAATGATCATATCATCTATTCGGCCTAAGACCCCCCCCTCGAATAGCATAAAAGATCGGCCACATACACAGGGACGATAACTGGGTTGCACCAAGTCGCCGGTCCGGTAGCGGATCAACGGGCTGCCAATCCTTCCCAGGTTGGTGATAACCAGCTCGCCCCTTTCCCCTTCCTGCACCGCTGCGCCGGTTTGAGCATGAATCACCTCAGCAATAAACTCGTTCTCATTGACATGGACTCCTCCCGGCTGAGGCTCACACTCAAAGCCATAGGCGCCCACCTCGGTCGCGCCCGGGTGGTCATAGCACCTGGCCCCCCATGCCTCTTCAATCAGCTTTTTCGTACTGGGAATGCTCGCCCCGGGCTCTCCCGCATGGATGGTAATTCTCACCGCCGAG
>MGSR01000120.1:5885-6365 GCA_001798565.1 Deltaproteobacteria bacterium RIFCSPLOWO2_12_FULL_60_16 | reverse complement strand
CGATCTCATCCTCCAGGTGAATCCATGACATCGGCTGGTTGCCATCTCCCAGCGGTCCGCCCAAGAAAAGCTTGAAGGGCAGGGCCATTTTTGCCAGCGCCCCGCCGCCTTTTCCCAAAACAATACCGGTCCGGAGCCGCACCACGCGCAAGCCGTAGTCCTCCGCTTTCCCGGCTTCTCTCTCCCAGGCAACACACACCCGGGAAAGAAAATCGCTCCCCGCCCCCGCCTCCTCGGAAAGCGTCTCGTTTCCGTGCGGACCATAGTAGCCGATGGCTGAAGCGTTGATGAGCCATTTGGGTTTTTCCTCGGCCTTGCCGATGGCCTGAACCAGGGCCCGGGTCGATTGCACGCGGCTCGACGCTATTGCTTCCTTATGCCGCTTCGTCCATCGCCTGGCGATGGCCGTTCCCGCCAGGTTGATGACGCCGTCGCTGCCGTTTACTGCCGCCTCCAAGGCGTCAGGAGAGCCTGGATTCC
>MGSR01000120.1:0-5729 GCA_001798565.1 Deltaproteobacteria bacterium RIFCSPLOWO2_12_FULL_60_16 | reverse complement strand
CCTCTACGCGCGGCATCTTCACTAAGGTGGTGTCGGGTGCTATGGTGGTGAAGATCAAACTATTTCCCGACCGAAGTGTCAAGATGAAGCCGGACAACGGCAAACAGGCGCGGCGCAGGGTGGTGGTCACCGGAATGGGCGTGGTGAGCCCGAACGGCATAGGGGCGGAGACCTTCTGGAGGGCGACCCGCGCCGGGGTTAGCGGCGTGGACACGATCACGCTGTTTGATCCCGCCTCGCTCTCCTGTCAGATAGCGGGTCAGGTCAAAGATTTTAAGCCGGAGGAATATCTTGCCGCGAAAGAGCTCAAGCGCGTCGGACGGGCCGTGCCGCTCGCCATCGGCGCCGCCCGGGAGGCGCTCCGTTGCGCGCGCGTCGGGGTAGAAGCGATGACTCTGGAGGAGAGGCGCTCGTGGGGCGTGATTCTCGGCAGCGGCGGCGGGGTGCCCGACTTTACGGAGGAGCAGTACCGGCTCTATTTCAGCGCGCAGAGGCGCAAGCTGAGCGCTTACAACATCTCAAGCTCCACCATCGGCACCCTTTCCAGCGAGCTCTCGCTTTCCTTCGACCTGAAAGGGGCGAGCCATGTCATTTCCAACGGCTGCACCAGCTCCACCGACGCCATCGGCTACGCCTTCAATCTCATCCGCTTCGGCCTGGCGGACCATCTCGTCACGGGCGGGGTGGACGCGACCATCACCCCGGCGATCCTCCAGGGCTTTTCTGTCATGCGCGTCCTCTCCTCGTCGCGCAACGCCGAGCCGCAGCGCGCCTCGCGCCCTTTCGATCGCCGGCGGGATGGTTTTGTTCTCGGGGAAGGGGCCTGGATCCTGATTCTCGAAGAGCGGGAGAGCGCGCTCTCCCGCGGGGCGCCGATCTATGCGGAGGTGCTGGGCTACGGCTCGACTTGCGACGCCTACCATGTGGTGCGCCTGGATCCCAACGGGGAAGAGCCGGCGCGGGCAATGGCGCTGGCTATCCAGGATGCGGGCGTGTCCAAGGATGAGGTCGGCTATATTTCGCTCCATGGGACCTCGACGCTTTTGAATGATAAGACCGAAACGCATGCGACCAAGCTCTGCTTCGGACGCAGGGCCTATGATATCCCCATGAGCTCGATCAAGTCGATGATCGGCCATCCCCAGGGGGCATCGGGGGCGGCCGGGCTGTGCGCGGCTATTCTCGCCATGAAGGACGGTTTTCTGCCGCCGACGATCAACTACCAGGAGCCGGATCCCGAGTGCGACCTGAACTATATTCCCAACCAGGGAGCGGCGCGAGAGGTGGAGATCGCGCTCTGCAACTGCATCGGATTTGGCTCGAAGAATTCCGCCCTGGTAGTCGGTCGCGGCAACGGCTCGGCCGCGGGCTCGCCGTCGAACGGAAGATGAAGCGAAGTCTGGAAAAAGAGATGATGGACCATGCGGGGAATCCCGCCGATCTCCTGGAGGGGGACCTCGCCAACTTGAGGTTGCTCAACCGCCTGCTGGGAGGCCACCGGGCGGCACTCACGGGGTTGAGGCTGGTCGTGGGCCCGGGGGAGACCCCCGGGGTCTCTCTGCTCGATGTCGGCACGGGCAGCGCCGATATCCCCGCGGCGATAGTGCGCTGGGCCAGGCGGCGGGGGCTCTCTGTAAGGGTAGTGGCGGTGGAGGCGGACCCGGTCAGTGCGGCGGCGGCGCGCCGGCTGACGAGAAATCTCCCGGAGATATCCGTGCTTCGAGCTGACGCTCGCGATCTCCCCTTTAAGCCGGCCTCCTTTGATTTTGTCTTCTGCTCCCAGCTCCTGCACCATTTTTCCGCAGGAGAAATTCCCCTGCTGTTAAAAAAATGGTCCGCCTTGTCCCGCAGGGCGATCCTGATCAGCGATCTCGTGCGTCATCCCCTGGCCTATCTTGGCATTCGTCTCCTGACGCTGCTTTTGACCCGTAACCAGATGACCCGCACCGATGCGCCGCTTTCCGTCCGCAGATCCTTCACGATCCCCGAGTGGAGCGAGCTTTTGCGGCAGGCGGCCATTGGAGAGCTTTGCCTTCGGCCGATTTTCCCATTCCGGCTTTTGGCCCTATTTCCGCTGCGAGGATGAGCCTGGGGCCTTTCGACATAGCCATTGTCGGCGCCGGGCCGGCCGGCTCTGCCGCGGCGATCTCGCTGGCAAGAAGGGGCTACGCAGTCGCCCTGCTGGACAAGACTTTTTTCCCGCGCGAAAAACTCTGCGGCGACTTCCTCAATCCAGCCAACTGGCCGCTCCTGGAGTGTCTGGGGGTGGCGGACAAGATCCTTTCCCTGGCGCATGAGAAGATCACGGGCTTTCGCATCTCCGCTGCCACGGGCGCAGAGGCGGCCATCGACTTTGCCTTGCACAACGGCCGCCGGTCCTTCGGCCTGGGGTTGCGGCGTTTCCATCTCGACGAGCTTCTGCTTAAAACCGCGGAAAAAGAGGGAGTCGTCGTAAGGCAGGGCTGCAAGGTCAGCGCTCTTACCAGAGGGCCGGCAGGATGGTCGATCTCTTTGGGGGATTTGTCTGACGGCAGCAAACTGCAAGCGCTGCTGCTGATCGGCGCCGATGGACGCAACTCGCCGGTGGCGCACCGCTTGGGTCTGGCGGGGAGGGAGGAGCGCGCGGGAAATTATCTGGCCTTCCAGGCCCATATGCGGGCCGTCCGAAGACTTCAGGGGGATGTTCAGATCCACAGTTTTCCCCAAGGCTACGCCGGCCTGGTGAGCGTAGGCGGAGGGGCGGCGAACCTCTGTTTTGTGGTCAAAAAAGAACAGGCCGGCGGAAATACCTCCTTTGAGGCCTTGCGGGAGGGTTGTTTATACCAGAATCCCTTTCTCAGAGAGTCGCTGACGGAAAGCGAGATTGCGGGCCCTCTGCGTTCGGCCTTTCCGGTCTATTTTTCTCCCCGCCGCTCGCACGGGGATGGTTTCCTGCTCGTCGGGGATGCCGCCCGCGTCACCGAGCCGGTGACCGGCGCAGGGATCTATTTCGCTCTAAAGAGCGGCCTGCTGGCCGCCCGGGCCGCACACCGCGCCTTGAGCAGGCGGAATCTTTCAGCCGATTCGTTGTCGGTTTACGAGCGCTGGTGCCGGGACTCCTTCCGGCTGCGCCGGGGGATAAACGCGCTCGCCCGAGCTTTGATCTATCGGCCCTTTCTCCTCGCGCCCATGCTCCGGCTCTCGGCCAGGAGCTCTTTTCCGCTGCGTTCTTTGGTGGCCTGGGCCTGTGCGGACGGTGATGTTGTTGATTGGGCCTAAGAGATACATGAGTCTCCCGCCGAGGCCTGACGCTCGGTGCCGGCAGGCTTGTAGTTTCTGGAATTGAGGTATAGAAGACTGAATTCAATATAGCTTTTGCCGAGAAGAGGGGTGTACGTGATCATGAAACTTGGATCCCGCGCCGGCTTTACGCTGCTGGAGCTGATCGTCAACCTCGCGATTATCGGAATTCTCAGCGCCATTGCGATACCCGCCTACATAGCTTTTAGAGACAAGGCCAAGACCGCGCAGGTGAAATCGGATCTGCACAACCTTCAACTCGCCATAGAGCAGCTCGCCATTGACACCAACAAATGGCCCGGACCCAATGAGGTCGGGAAAACGGCGAATCAAGAGGTGTGGAATCTCAACAACTCCAATGCAGGGTTAGTCTCGACCAACGGCGCGTTCCCCGGCTGGAATGGACCCTACATGAAGTCGGTCCCCCAGGACCCCTGGGGATCGAACTACTTCTTCGATCCGGACTATAGAATCGGCGGCACCGATTACGCAGTCGTCGGCTCTTTCGGGCCCAACAAGTGTTGTCAGAATGCTTACGACTCTGATGATGTTATCTTAAAGCTCGCCGCCGAATAGGGGTGAGGCCAGACGGAGAGGCTTTGAGGCTCCTGCGGGTTATCGGGGGGATGGAGAAACAGGAAGGAAGAGGAGTCGTAGAAAGAGGATCGCTATGCTGGATGTTGATACGCTCTTGGATTTAGGTCTACCCAATCAGTTGATATCGGTTTGGCAGGTTTTTCTCTATGTCGTCATTATGGTTCCCTTATTGCTCTTCCAGCGGGTCAAACTCTGCCTGCTGGCTACCTACCTCTTTGCCTATTACCTGGCCTTTCTCATTTACTGGGGAGATTTCATCGCCGGGGCCGGCTCTATGGTGCCCTTCGCCGTCTATGCCCTGAGCGGTCTCGCCATCGTGGTATTGTTCGTCGCCTCCTCCTACTCCGAGCAGGCAGAGGCCAAAAAAAACCAGGGCTGATCTCGCAGGCGGCTCGGATCCATGAGTGAGAAGTTCACGGCGGGCGAAGAGAAAAGCCTCGCGCCGTTTTTCACCAATCTCACCGAGCCGGTCTTCGGCCTTAAGCTGCCGCAGGAGATCGCGGGGGCGCTCTTTTCGCGCTACAGCCGCTCGACCAAGAGTCTCAGGCGCACGTTTCTGGACGAGTTCCTGGGTGATCCGGAGCTGGCCCTCCAAGAGCTGCTGGGAGGCATGGCGCCGGCCGGCGATCACAGCGCCGCCCTCAAAAAGGCCCGCGCCTTCTACGACCGGGTGCTGGTGGGCTACGGCGACGATTCCGTGGCCCAGCTCGGCGGCGCCCACCTCGCCTGTGAGGGAATTTCCAATGTGGCGGTGAAGCTTCTCGAAGATGCCCGCATCGGCATTGCCCCGCTGGAAAAGTCGACGCGCTACGTGCGCTTCGACCAGAAAGACGAAAACGGCAGCTACCTCTTCTACCGGGAGCCCAGGATCATGGGCTCGCGCCATCGAGCGGCCTATCTGGAGACGATGGATCTGCTCTTTAAGAGCTACTCGCGCCAGCTCGATCCTATGATCGAGTTCGTCAAGAGATCTCTCCCCATCGAGGCGATCGAGGTTAGGCATCCCGAAAGCGGTGAGCCGCTGGCCTATCGGGAAGCCGAAAAAGATGAGAAATTGAAAAAGTGGGCCGAGGGCGCCTACCGCTCCACGGTGAGGGCCCAGGCGTGCGATTTGCTGCGCGGCTATCTGCCCGCGGCCACCCGCACCAACGCGGGCTTTTTCGGAGTCGGCCAGGCCTTCGAGTACCTGCTCACCAAGCTTTACTCCCATGAATTGACCGAGGCCAGAAGCCTGGCCGGCGCCATCCATCAGGAGCTGAACCAGCTGATCCCCTCTTTTGTGAAGCGGGCGAAGGCGAGCGAGTATATGGCCGAGACGTTCACGGCAACCCGCACCCTCGCCCAGAAATTAGTGCGGATAAAGCCTGCTGATCCTCGGAAGCAAGTAACCCTGATAGATTATGACAGGGCGGCGGAGGACAGAGTCATAGCGGCCATCCTCTACCCCCATCTTCAGCATCCGCTAGAGCAGCTTAGGAAACTCACGTCGAAGTTGTCAAAAAAACAGCGCCAAAGAATTCTGGACGAATACCTCAAGGGGCGGCGACATAGAAGGGACAAGCCAGGGCGCGCAACAGAGAATGTTTACTACACCTTTGATATCATCGGGAATCTCGGACTGTATCGCGATTTGCAGCGCCATCGAATTCTGACTCAAGAGCGGCAAGATTTTACGACCGCCCATGGGTACGATATCCCTGAAGAAATAATCCAAGCAGGCTTCAAAGGGGATTTTGACCGGTGCATGGCTAAGGCCGCGGATCTTTACGAGAGAATTTACCAGGACTTTCCGCTTGAGGCCCAGTATGTCGTCCCCTTTGCCTTTAAAACCAGATGGTATATGAAGATGAACC